>JAKAUW010000084.1 GCA_021817455.1 Thermoplasmata archaeon
TTCCGATGTGCCAGACTCCCTGAAGCCTTCCTTTTCGTAAAGTTTCCTCGCAGGATTTCCCTCAGATACCCAAAGCTGGCAATCCTCAAATCCCAACTTTTTCAGGCCATTTAAGGACATGCCAAGGAGCTTACTCGCATACCCTTTTCCCCTAAATTCCTTCGCAACAAATATGTCAACAAGCAGGGAAGATTTTGTATTTCCAAGCTTTCTGTAATCAGTGCAAACGGAAGCTCCAATTAATTTGTTTCCTTCAATAAGTACATGCGATGCGTCTTTCAGTACTGAACCATATTTTCCATCCATCATTCTCCTAACAAAGCCAAGCCTTTCCTTTGAATCACTGGAGTTAAACAGAATCTGGTCAATTGTTCCAGTGTAAGCCTGAAACTGTGCTTCCGAATATGCTTCTGGCCTTACCTTTGAAACAGATACAGCCTGCTCCTGACCTACAGTTTTTATTTCGCGAAGCTTATAATCTCCAAGGTCAAGTGAAAGCCGATCTCTTTTGAACTTTGTGAATCCATGGGAGGGGAGATAGGAACTCTCGAGTTCTTCCGCATTGAACATCCTGTCGATCATAAGGTACCTCTTCTGCAACCTGGCAATTTCCTCCAGCCATGTAAGAAGGTTTGAAAGCCGTTCTTCCGTGGCAAAGGAGGGATTGGTGAAGCCCATGGATCCGTATACCCTGTCACCATAATCAGGGCTTGGGGCGACGAATGCGTATGCCGAAACATTGATGCCACTGAGAATGACTCTGGACTTCAGCCTGTTAGCATTCAATTCCTGTATAAGGCCATCAAATGATTTCCTGACTGGAATGTCCGGGTAAAGCGACTCCAGATGCTTGATCTGACCCTCAAGTATGGGGGCCCAGTCTAGCTTGACATTCTTCATATCCATACCAGGATAATCTTATAAATAAAATAAATCCTTTGAAACAAAAATGTTCGATTTCTTCGTCAGATAGCGAACTCCGTATGCAATATTATGGACAACCTTAATATGCGCGCTTAAACTAAAGCCTTGATTTAATGGACGATACTACCAGGACTGAAGAATACAATCAGAAAGCTATCCGATATTCAGAATTTTACAAAGGCAAGATACAGATTGTTTCAAAAGTTCCAGTAAGGCGTCTGCAGGATTTCTCTGTCTGGTATACGCCAGGCGTTGCGGCCGTTTCCAGAAAGATTGCCGAAAACTCAGACCTCTCTTTCGAATTGACCGGCAGATGGAACAGCATCGCAATCCTCACAGACGGCACAAGAGTTCTTGGCCTTGGAAACATTGGTCCTGAAGCAGCTATGCCTGTTATGGAGGGAAAATCTCTCATTTTCAATTTCCTGGGTGCAGTAAATGCCGTACCTATTCCTATCAGAACAAAGACCAGGGATGAGTTCATAACTGTGGCTAAGGCGCTTGAACCGTCTTTTGGCGGATTCAATCTTGAAGATATAGAATCCCCGAAATGTTTCTTTGTTCTTGAAAGCCTTCAGAAAACACTTTCAATCCCTGCTTGGCACGATGACCAGCTGGGAACAGCTTGCATTACACTTGCAGGTTTGATCAATGCCCTTCGTGTAACTGGCAGAAAGATAAAAGAATCCAAAATAGTGCTTCTTGGATCGGGAGCAGCAAATATAGCAACTGCACATCTTCTTTTCGCTGCGGGATTCAATGAGGGTAATATTGTAATGGCAGATTCCAAAGGAATTCTTGAGCCAGAAAGAGAAGACATGGATAGTCTCATGCTCAATAACCCATGGAAATACCAGCTTGCAATGAGAACCAATTCAGAGAGGCAGAAGGGACCTTCTGAGATTGCTTTCAAGGGTGCAGATGCAGTTATCTCAGCTTCCAAACCAGGGCCGGATACAATTAAGAAGGATTGGATTAGAACCATGAACGATGATTCCATTCTATTTGCGTTGGCCAATCCTGTTCCGGAAATCTGGCCTGAGGCAGCAAAGGAAGCAGGTGCGAAAATTGTTGCCACGGGTCGCGGGGACTTCCCCAACCAGGTCAACAACAGCCTTGTGTTCCCTGGTGTTTTCAGGGGTGTCCTTGACGCAAGGGCAAAAGGAGTCAACTTTGATATTATGGTTTCAGCTTCTCATGAGATAGCAGATTTTGTCAAGAATCCAAGCGAAGACAGGATCGTGCCAACAATGGAAGAATGGGAACTATATCCGAGGGTGGCCTCTGCTGTGGCATCTAAGACAGTGGAATTGGGGCTTGCCAGAAAGACTAATTCAAGGGAAGGCTTCTTCAAGAACGCTCAGGAAATGATAGAAACCAACAGGAAAATGTATATCAAGCTTATGGATGAAAAGATTATCAAGGAATTGCCGGGTGGTGACAATGTCGAAAAGTGAAATAAAGATCAGAGAACTGAAAGATACAGATGTTTCAGTTGCTGCACAATTAATGCTGCGGCTAAAGAAACTCAACGGAGAATTTGATTCAATATTCAAGGTCTCTGATGGGGCAAAGGCAGAGGCAGAACAAATATTGAGTGAGGCGCTGAAAGACAAGGCCAAGCACTTATCTTATGTCTCGGAACGGGATGGCAAAGTCCTGGGCCTGATAGTGATTAACCTCATTCACAGGTGCTATTACGAACCGGAAATTGAAGCCAGAATAGTAGACTTCTACATAATGCCGGAGGGCCGAAGAACCGGAGCCGGAAAAGGGCTTTTGGACAGAGCTTATAAGGAACTTAAGGCAAGAAACGTCAAACTGATAACCGCCGAGTTCCCAGCACTGAATCCCATAGCCATGAAATTCTATAAGGGTCTCGGGTTTAGAGAAATAGTTGGAATATATGGCAAGATGCTGGAATAATCTCTCCAGCTTCCGCTCTATTGTTTCATAGTTAGCTCTTATTGTTTCAATCTCCGATGCAGACCCAAATTGCCGCGTCTATCACTGGCTAAGTTCAATGAGTGCTTCTATTGTTTCAGCAGGCTTTGTCACCATGGGGTAGTGTGCAGCTACAAGAAGCTTGTATTTGCCGTCCAGTGAGGCAATGAAATCCTTCCAGTCCTGTCCAATATCTTCCCAGTTCTTGTTGCAGAGAATGAAAGCCTTCTTAGCTTTGTCAACTTTCTCACTTACTGTTATGGGATCAAAGTTCAACTTTGTGGGCCATGGCGTAATCTTCGAAAGGAACCATTCCCGGTCTGTTCCTTTCAAATCCCAGGTAAGTTCCTCCAGAAATTCATCGGGAATACCAATTTTCCATCCCGATCCTTCTGCCTTTACGGCCCTTTCGAATATTTCCCTGTCCTCTTTGCCCATCTGGTCAATGCCACCTTGAGGTTCCCTGGATTTCTGTGGCACAAAAGCGTCAAGGAAAAGGAGCAGCCTAATCCTTTCAGGTACTTTGTCGAAAACAGTTGTTATTACTTTTCCCGCAAAACTGTGACCCACGAGTACAACATCTTTCAGATCCTCGTACTCAAGCAGGTTTACCACATCCCGGGTCGCAGTATCCATTCCATATTCCTTACGTGCGAGATGCACGCGATCACCCATGCCAGTAAGCGTTATTGCGTAGGCATCGTGGCCCTTTTCACGCAATTGACCCAATATCTTTTTCCAGATCCAGGAGCCGAGCCACGCTCCGTGCACAAATACAAAAGTTGCCATAGTGTTTGAAGTTTTATCTAATTAATAATTTATGTTAAAATGGAAACTAATGTACACAACTTCTAGAGACAAACGATCAAAAAATTCTCTTGAGAGCGCCCAGTATCCGGATAAATGCCCTATTAGTCAACCTTTAACAGAAGAATTTTACAGAAAATCAATTCCTGACCAGGTGAATAGCGGACCCGCCGGGATTCGAACCCGGATCATAGGCTCCGGAGGCCTAGGTGATAATCCATTACACTACGGGCCCTTAACTTTTGTATCCAATATCCCTGAGGAATTTCCTGCGCTTATTTTTGTTTTCCTCGTTCTCAACGCCAACGGGGAAGGAACCATCAATTACTCCAAGTATGCCATTTCCCCTTTCTGATTTTGCAACAATTACTGACAGGGGATTTGCAGTGGCCGCAAAAATCCTTCCCACCTCCTGGCAGTTCTTTATCTGGTTCAAAATTGTTATGGGAAAGGCATTCTTCAGAAATATCAGGAAAGTATGTCCAGCTGAAAGTTTACCTATGGCATCTATTGCCCTGCCCTTAAGATCATCATCGTTTGCCTCCCATCTTATGAGCCTGTCCCCTGAAGCCTCAGAGAATGCAATGGCGTACTTGGCATTCGGGGCATAGATCGAAATGATCTCATTCAGGTCCTCAACAGTCTTGATGAAGTGGGAATAGCCCAGAATAACATTGGAATCTTTGGGTAGCTCAATATCCACAATCTCAGTTGAAACCATAACACTCCAGCGTCATTACATAGATAAATTTCTCCTGTTGAGCTAAACCAACACAATGCTGATTCAATTGGAAGGATAGAGACAAAAAGTGGAAAGCATTTATCTAAAAACACCATAACTGCGAAAATGGAGTTTTTCGAGCTCATAGGCAAGGAAATAAATCAGGGCCAGATCAAAGACAGAGACGGCCTTCAGAAGAGAAAAATGGACCTTGCCAGAGAACTCAGGCTCGATTATATTCCAGGAGATACCGAAATTCTCAATTCAGGTTATGTGGATTCGAACTACAGGAATCTACTTAGGATAAAGCCAACCAGAACCATATCAGGAGTTGCGGTAGTTGCAGCAATGACTTCACCTGAAAGATGTCCACATGGCAAATGCATATACTGCCCTGGCGGTGTTGAGAACAACTCCCCTCAGGCTTACACCGGCTATGAGCCTGCAGCTTTGAGGGGGAGAGACAACGATTACGATTCGTACAGGATAGTGTTCAACAGGCTGAAGCAACTGGAAACCATTGGCCATGATACAAGCAAGATAGATTTGATTATCATGGGTGGTACTTTTACAGCACGGGACCGAGAGTACCAGGAATCATACATTAAGGGCTGTTTTGACGCAATGAACAAGTCTGTGGCTCCAAGCTTAGATGAAGCCATCAGAATTAATGAAACTACAGGCAGGAGATGCATCGGCCTTACCGTGGAAACAAAACCTGACTGGTTTATGGAAAAAGATATCGATCTATCGCTTTCATACGGCACCACTAAGGTGGAACTGGGAGTTCAGGTTCTCAGTGAGAAGGCATTGAGATTGAATGGAAGGGGACATGGGATTTCAGAGATAGTCCGATCAACTCAATTATCTAGGGATGCAGGTCTTAAAATTGTTTACCATGTCATGCCAGGAATGTATGGAACCGAACCAGAAGATGACAGGAAGAGCTTTGACCGTATGATAAGTGATCCAGATTTCAAGCCGGATATGCTTAAAATTTACCCGACGCTTGTGGTTAAGGGGACATCACTTTACCGACTTTGGAAGCAGGGCAAATATGTTCCTCCAGATACCGAAACCGTTGCAGAGCTGGTTGCATATTTCATGGAGAAAATGCCCCCGTGGATCAGAGTCCAGAGGATGCAGAGGGACATTCCTGTAAAATTTATCGAGGCAGGAGTCAAGAGGAGTGATATCAGGAATATTGTTGACAACAAACTTCGAGAGCACGGGGTGAAAACAATGGAAATACGGAGCAGGGAAGTAGGGCTGTCCCACGGCGCAAGCCAGGAGAGAATGGAACTGGTAAGGCGTGATTATGACGCCGCTGGCGGCAAAGAGGTGTTCCTATCTTTTGAAAACAGTGACAGTTTATACGGATTTATACGACTCAGAAAGCCGTCAGCGGAATATCACAGGCCGGAACTGAAGGAAAGCTCAATAATAAGGGAGATCAAGGTACTTGGGGAAGTTGTACCAGTGGGAAAGCATTTTGAGGATTTATGGCAACACAGAGGGATAGGCACTAAACTCCTCGAAGAGGCTGAAAGGATTACCGGTGAAGAATTTGGGCTTGAGAGGATTCTCGTAATAAGCGGCGTGGGTGTACGAGAGTACTTCAGGAAGCATGGATACCACAGGGTTGGCCCATACATGGGAAAAGCCCTTGGTCAGAGGTTTTCCAATTTATAAATGCTCTAATTTAACTGCGGGAATAGGTAATTTATTTGACAATAATTTAATACTCAAGTGGCATCTATGCAGGATATCCATGATTATTGCGTATGTCGCTGTCGGGCTTGTTGTCCTTGCTCTGGCAGTTTATCTTATCTACACAATAGTCGGAGCTGAGAAATTTTGAGTGACATTCAACTATTGTCAATGTCAACCGGAACTAGTTCGTTCTGGGGGAACTTCTTCCTTCAAAACCGGATTGTTTCAGGTGCAATAATCATCCTGATCTACATTCTGGTTATGTCAGTTATGGCATTCCTGCTCTCCGGATACATAAAGAAGCTGTACCTAGGGGAGCCCAATATCCTCGATCCTATTTCCGGCAGGCTTGTCAATTTTTTCGAGAAGATATTCGGGGAAAGCAAGGAAAAGACCATGAGATTCAGGGAATACTTCCTGAACCTGCTTTTATTCAATGCCGCTGCCGCCATAATGACTTTTCTTGTTCTTTATTTCCAGAATCTCCTCCCTTTTTCTGCAGGTTATTCACACTTCAGCCCCTCTCTAACATTCAACACAGTCACAAGTTTTCTGACAAACACCAATCTTCAGCATTATTCTAATCCCCTGCAATTAACCTATTTCAGCCAGACTTTCGTCATAACAGGCCTAATGTTTGTTGGAGCCGGAACGGGTTTTGCAGCCTCCATGGCATTCATTAGAGGGATTATTCACGACAAGGGTTTCCTCGGAAACTTCTACCACGATTTCCTTGTTTCCATATTTTATCTTCTCCTTCCCCTGTCGCTTGGGTTAACCGTTATTCTTCTTATATTCGGCGTTCCAGAAACACTTTCCTCTTCAATGATTGTCCACATCCTCGGGTCACAGGGGACAACAACAATACCTCTGGGGCCGGTAGCGACTCTAGAGGGCATTAAGAACATCGGGACAAACGGTGGTGGCTTCTACGGTGCAAATGCCGGCTTCCCATTTGAAAACCCTAACTGGTTCACCAACCTTTCTGAATTTGTGGGCTTCACACTAATTCCATTGGCGTCCATTTTTTCCCTTGGAAAGGTCTTCAACAATAAAGGCTTCTCCACCATGCTTTTTGGTGTCGTTCTGACAGTATTTATCTTCACAACCTTTATGACATACTTTGGAGAGTATACTGGCATTCCTGCACTATCATCACTCGGCACTCTTTATACCGGCAACATGCTCGGGAAAGAGACCGCTTTTGGAATCTCTCAGAGCTCTATTTTCTCCACGGGCGCCGTATTCACATCTACAGGCGCTGGAAATTCAGTCCTGCTTGCATTTACCCCTGTGGGCATACTAGGTGTGCTGGGGAATCTCCTGTTAAACGACCCGATAGGCGGCGTTGGCGTAGGAATAATGAATCTGTTCATGTTTGTCATTTTTACCACATTCATCACTTCTCTGATGGTGGGAAAACTCCCGGAACTTATGAGCCTGAAGCTCAGTTCACGGGAAATCAAGTATTCAACTCTTTCTCTGGTGACCCATCCCCTCTTGGTGCTCATACCTTTTGGTGTTACCATGCTTCTTCCAGGCCTCATTGCAGGATTCCCCGGAACAAGACCTGATGCAATAACCGCGGTGCTATATGAATTCGGGACCGCTGCAGCAAATAACGGTTCTGAAATAGGCGGATTCCTTACAAACCAGGCTTATTTCAACTACCTTGATGGAGTTGTCATGCTTTTGGGCAGGTTTCTCCTCATAGGATTCCAGCTTGTCATAGCAGAATCATTTTCTTACAAGAGCCCAAAAGTAGAGTTTGGGCGGTCAATTAACCCCAACAGCATCCTCTATGGGTTAATGCTTTTCACCGTAATGATCCTCCTGGGCGTGCTTTCCTTCTTCCCCATACTGGCACTGGGCCCATTCCTTTCATGGGCACACGATTTCTCTCTTTTCATCGGGGGTATGATTCGTTGAATACCGTGGCCAATGTTGCGTTGCAGACGCTTAAGAATTTCAACCCAAAGTATCTGATGCGGAATCCTGTTATGTTCATCACAGAATGTGCTTTCGTTCTCTCCTTGGTGATTGCCATTGAGCCAGTGTGGTTTGGTGCACCGACTGGCCCGCAATATGGACTCTTTTATATTGCGGTTGTTGCAAATCTCTTCCTCACACTGCTATTCTCAAACGTCAGCGTAGCCATCTCAGAGAGCAAAAGCAAGGCCATTTCTGATTCCCTGAGGCAGCTTAAAAAAGAGGTAAAAGCGAAGTTATTGGTAGAAAACCAGGTCAGAGAGGTAATGTCTTCTGATCTCAGGAAGGGTGACATCATTTTACTGGAACAGGGTGACACAATCCCAGCTGATGGTGAAATCATCGAAGGCACTGGTTATGTGAATGAGTCCAGCGTCACCGGCGAATCAAGGCCATCAAGGAAGATCTTCGGGGATAGTGTCACTGGATCGACTTTGCTTGTGACTGACACTTTGAAGGTCAGGGTTACTAATGATCCTGGAGAATCATTCCTTGACAAGATGATAGCTATTGTTGAAAGTTCCAAGAGATCAAGAACTCCAAATGAAATAGCTCTCACTGTATTCCTCTCTGGAATCACCCTCATATTTCTAATAGTCGTATCGGCACTGTTTGGTGCTTCATACTTTTCAGGAATTTCTCCAAACCTCATGATTCTCATTGTCCTTCTTATAGCACTCATACCCACAACGATCGGTGGGCTGCTCCCCGCAATCGGAGTGGCTTCAATCAACAAGATTTCACAGTATAACGTCATTGCAAAAAGCGGCAAAGCCATAGAGAATGCAGGGGATATAGACACGATCATACTGGACAAGACAGGTACTGTCACCATGGGGGAAAGGGAAGCCGCAAAGTTCTATCCTAACAAAGGCGTGAACTACAATGATTTTGTTAGGCTTTCCGCTTTGAGTTCCCTCGATGACCTGACCAAGGAAGGAATGTCGGTGGTCAAGCTCGCAAAGAAGGAAGGAATTGAGGTAAACAGAGAGGAACTGAATGGCTTCCAATTTGTGCCATTTTCTGCGGAAACGAAATCCAGCGGGGTAAGATCCAGCACTGAGGAAATATTCAAGGGTGCACTGCGAGCTATGGAAAGCAAATACAGCCTTTCAGATATTTACATAGAAGGGCTCTGTAAGGAAATCTCCCTCAGGGGAGGCACTGCGCTAGTAGTTGTCAGAAACGGTGAATTTGCAGGTGTAATAGAACTCAATGATTTGCTAAAGCCGGGAATGAAGCAGAGGCTAGAGCGCCTGAAGAAAATGAATATAAAGACCATAATGTGCACCGGAGACGATGAAACAACAGCTGCCTATATTGCACAGGAAAGCGGCATAGACGAGTTTGTTGCAAATAGCACACCCATGGATAAGTACAATGTTGTGGTGAGAGAGAAAGAGCAACAGAGAATGGTTGCCATGGTAGGGGACGGGACCAACGATGCCCCAGCTCTGTCAAGGGCAGATGTGGGAATGGCCATGAACAATGGAACTCAGGCAGCCAAGGATGCCGCAAACATGGTTGATCTGGATAACGACCCAACAAAGCTCCTGGATGTGATATTTCTGGGCAAGCAGGTGCTGATCACAAGAGGGTCCTTAACTGCATTCAGCATTGCAAATGACCTGTCCAAGTATTTTGTAATCGTACCAGCAATGTTTACCATGCTTCCCCAGCTTGATTACCTTAACATACTTGACCTTCAGAATCCAATTGTAGCAATAACAGCTGCCCTCATTTTCAATACTATGATCATTTTGATGCTGGTTCCAATGGCGCTGCGCGGAGTCAGGTATAAACCATCGTCCATCGGAGACCTGCTTCGCAGGAACATTTCCATATACGGCATAGGCGGAATAGTCCTGCCATTTGTGCTTATCAAAGTGATTTACACGATCATGATCGCGACAGGGGCGAGCTGGTGAACAGCAGGAAGATTGTAAAGGCATTTGCTTTTGCATTTGTGTTTCTTTTCATTTTGGGGTTCGTATATCCAACTGTGATGTCTGAAATCACGCAGAATGTTATTCCATTCCAGTCAGAAGGTTCCCCGGTAAAGATCAACGGAACAATTTATGGTTCCTACCTCATCGCTGATGCTTTCAACGCATCGTATTTCTTCCATCCAAGGCCCGATAATAACAACACATATGCAATAGACTCCAACGGAACACTGAACCAGACCATGAAATACATCCACCAGTTCCAGGCTGAGAACCCCGGGGTCAATATTTCCCAGATTCCTTATGCCATGGTTGCATACTCGGCATCAGGTGTAGACCCGAATATACCAATCCTTGGCGCTTATGACCAGGTGTCCAGAATTGCTCACTCTTTGCAGAATGTTTCTGCGGCAAAGAATGTATCACTCTCATATACCGCACTCATGGGTCTTCTTGACGACAGGATATCGCAACTGGAGCAGGTTAATTTCCCCATATTTGGTTCATACTACGTGAATACGGTTTCCCTGAATGTATGGATAATTGAGTACATGCAGAGTGAGGGAATACTCCCTGCAGGACTCTTATCATGAGAGTAAACTTTGAACGCACGAAATTTACCCCTTTTCTGATAATTTCTGATTATCAGGAAAGAATTAACAAAGGCGGTCAGCCAGTTTGGGCAGAGACTTCACATTTTCCTTGAATGCTCCTCCAACTCCAGAAGTTCAGTCCATCTTCTGTCGACCGCGGATTGCACCTCTTCAATTTCTTCATCAGTCAGATGGGAAAAACGGTTCTGAACCTGAAGATATCTCTTTACTTCCATTGGCTGTGGAGGCTTGCTGAGCTTCAATGTCCCATTGACAAACTCGTAAAGGGGGAACATGTGTGTCTGAACAGCAAGCCTTGAGACTTCAACGGTTTTCTCCGGGGAGTAGTACCACCCTGTGGGGCATGGAGATAAAATCTGTATGAACTTCGGGCCCTTGACTTTCTTTGCATTTTCCAGTTTCCGGATCATATCCTCAGGGTAAGCTACTGTTGCGGTGGCAACATAGGGGACTTTCTGGGCCAACATCAGGTCTGCAACCATCTTTTTAGGCTGCTTCTTGAAGTTCCTGTCCCTGCCCAAAGGAGTAGTCGTGGTAACTGCGCCATAAGGCGTGCTTCCCGACCTCTGCACTCCTGTGTTCATGTAACCCTCATTGTCGTACATTATGTAGAATACATTGTGCCCTCTTTCCATAGCGCCACTGAGTGATTGCAGACCTATATCCGATGTTCCTCCATCTCCAGCAAAACCAACGACATTGTAATCTTCTTTTCCCTGTTGGTCAAGTGCTTCTCTGAGACCGGAAATGGATGCCCCAGTTGCCGCAAATGGTGTGTATACCATGGGAACATCCAAGGTTCTGTTTGGCATGGCACCCGGAATAACTGCCCAGCATGAGGCAGGCACAGATACCACCGTGTTCTTTCCCAATGCCTTGAGCACATATCTCATTGAGAGCGTTGCACCACACCCATGGCACGCTGTGTTTCCAGGCTCCATCAACTCCTGCTTTGGAATAGAAAATGGCAATTCAATTCCCTCCCTTAACATTTATCCAGTACTGTCCCGGTTCTTTGTTCTCCATGGTTCTGAACATCTCCTCATAGTCCTCTATCTTCACGTCACGGCCACCAAGGCCCGCAATGAAACCGAAAAGCGGGGGATAATCAGTTCCGTAGAGTGAGCTTGAAACTTCGATATATGTGTTGCCTCCATTTCCGAATGACAAGGATCTGTCAATTATCCCGACGCCCTTTGTTCCCTTTATGGCCTTCCTAATCTCGTCCACAGGGAAAGGCCGGAAAAATCTCATCCTTATGATCCCCACCTTATGGCCCTTCTCCCTCATCCTCTGCACAACGTATTTTCCAGTTGAGGCGAGAGTGCCTGATGCTATTAGCACATAGTCAGCATCATCTGTCATAAATTCCTCAATAAGCCCAGAATAATCCCTCTCAAATGATGCAGCGAAATCCGACGTTACCTTCCTGATGGCTTTTCTTGCCTTTTCCATTGAGTCATGCATATCCTTTTTCAATTCCATGAATGGTCCTTCTGGAGTGGAATAGGAACCATATCCCATGGGATTATCCACATCTATTCTGTAACTCAGATCAAGATCAGGCAGGAAATCGTCTACGACCTTTTGATCTGGCACATTTACTGGTTCCGATGTATGGGAAAGCACAAAAGCATCCTCCATGGTCATGAGGGGCAGCAGAACCTCACTGCTCTCCGCGATCTTGTATCCCATCAGTATTGTATCAAGAGCTTCCTGGTTAGATTCACAATATACCTGCATCCATCCAGTATCCTTCTGGTTCATTGTGTCGGTCTGGTCCGACCAGATGTTCCATGGGGGG
>JAKAUW010000023.1 GCA_021817455.1 Thermoplasmata archaeon
AATCTGCCCACTATATGTTGAGGAGATCCATTGAGATTTATAATCGGAAAGACCCCATTTTATGAGACTTTCGAAATAGGCAGTTGTATCGGGATTAGTTTTCCCCCCATTTTATGCAGGATTTTATATGAATAGTGCATTAAGGTTGGTGAATTCCACTTCCGGGAGCGCCATTGAAGTACAGGACCTAGTAAAATCGTACGACGGAAAAAGGAATGCCGTTGACGATATAACATTCTCAGTCAGGGAGGGTGAGATTTATGGGCTTCTGGGAAAGAATGGTGCTGGAAAAAGCACCACAATTAAGATTCTTACCACCCTAATTGATCCAACTTCGGGCAGGGTGAATGTACTGGGATACAATCCACAGAAACATCCTTTGCAGATCAAGAAAAGGATAGGAGTGGTACAGCAGGCCGAGTCCTTTGATTTCACAACTGTTGAAAACAACCTCAAGGTATACGCCACACTCTGGGAAGTGCCAAGGGAAGAAGCAAAGGCAAGGGCAGAGGAACTCCTCGAGCTTTTCGAACTGACTGATGTGAGGAAAACCAGAGCCTTCGAGCTATCCGGGGGGCAGAAAAAGAAGCTCCAAGTGGCTAGGGAACTTATGCACGATATGGATGTTCTTTTCCTGGATGAACCAACTGTTGGAATGGACCCTATAATGAGGAGGAGGATACTCGACAATATCAGGAAGAGGGCCGCAGGAGGAGTGACAGTGCTTTTCACAACCCATTTCCTTGAGGAAGCTGATTACATTTGTGATCGGATCGCCATCATGGTCAATGGAAAAATACGGGTGGAGGGGACATCCCTTGAGCTCAAATCCAAATATGGTGGCCTTAGGACACTGGAAATAACAACTCCCGATACAATTGGGGAAGCAGAAATTTTGAAGTTGAAAAGGGAATTGGTCGACTCTGAATTGGCACAGGAAGTAATGCTGGAGGGCAAGACACTGAAAATCCTTGGCAAAGGAATTACCAAAGTGCTGGAGGAAATCCTGCGGCTTACCAGGAACTACATAAAGAGCATCGAAAGCATAAATCTAAGAGATGCGACCCTTGATGATGTGTTTATAGAGGTAGTGAACAACCAATGAGAATACCCGCCTCAATCAGGCTTACTTACAGAAATATCATGGTTAACATGGATACTGGAACCATGGTTTTCATGCTGGGTTTGCCAGCTCTGTACCTGCTGGTCATGGGTTCGATGTTCCAGACTCTGATCAGCGGAGTAACCCTTAACGGCGAAACAATCTCGTACACGCATTTCCTAGGGCCGGGAATTGTTGCCATGCAGACCCTCACTGCAGGCAATATTGGAGGAAGCATGCTTTGGAGTGACAGGAGATGGGGGATGTTTGAACAGCTCCTTGTTGGTCCCTTCAAGAGAACAGATTATCTGCTCGGAATAATGTTTGTTGCCATAATCTTCACACTTGGTGGAAGTTTTGTGATGCTGGTACTTTCTGAAGCTGTTTCAGGCGGGTTTATTCTCAATGCGGTTTCCATCACACTTACTGTGTTGGCCCTGGTTATAGGCACCATACTTTTCTCTGCACTGTTCCTGATAATTTCTACACTTGCCAAGACAATGCAGGCTTACAACACCATAACCATAGTTCTCTTCTTTGTTCTGGATTTTGCAAGTTCTATTTTCTATACCATCACGCCCCAGACTCCTCTTCCGGTTAGACTGATGGCTCTAGGGAATCCCCTGACCTATGTCATAGATATTGTACGAAATTCCTTGGTCTACGCCCCCACAATTTCCACACTATATGATCTTGCCATCATTTCAGTGATAACCGCGATACTCTTTGCCATAGCAAGGCAACTTTACCAGCGCATAAAAATGGGCATTTGATTCCACAAAATTCTAATTTTCTTGACATTTGGCGTCAAAATATTTATGTTTATCGGCGTGATTATGGAGAGACCATGCATGATCCCGCCAGCAAGTATTTCAATTGTACTGATAGAGAGCGTGCTATATTTGAGGCCGGCATAAAACTGGGTACTATTTACCACCAGTATGTTGGTGCCCCCCTAAACCTTAGTAATGCGGAATCACTAGAAAAGGCAATGAGCCAGAGTGCAAAGGTTCAGCCGTTTGTAGAGGACGCAGTAGTGAGGATAGACAAGGAGCAGATCTCAAAAAAGCAGGGCGTGTACAAGTACATCACACTTACGGGCGACATGCTCAATGTCACAATACGGATAAAATACGGTGACCAACAGGTTACGGCGAAACTGCGGTATGTTCCAGAAATGGATTATCCGCTGATGTATATAGAGGAGTAAATAAGTCAGATGGCAGTAAAGATAGGAATAACGGGTCCAGTGGGGTCAATAAAGGCGGAGGCCCTCAAGAAAATCATTGAGATGCTTGAGAAAGACGGAACAGTAGTTCAAGGAGTCCTTGTTTCAGAAATTACAGAACATGGCAAACTGACGGGATATTCCCTGTTTGATATCAGCACAAAGAAAAAGATTACCTTCGCACAAGCAGGAATTGTATCGAGGGTAAAAATAGACAAGCTTGGTGTCGATACCCGGCTCCTTGAGGAAATCCTCATACCAAGCCTTCATAAGGCAAGGGAATCTGCCGATGTCATCGTGATAGATGAAGTTGGAAAGCTGGAAAATACAACTAGAAACATTCAGACTGAAATAGAAACGACACTGAAGTCAGAGAAGCCGCTTATAGTAACACTTCACAAGAAGTCAAGAAACCCAGTCCTGCAGGAGATAAGGAGCCTTGAAGGGATCAGAGTTTTTGATATCACTCCCATAAACAGGAGTATCCTGCCTTTCAGAGTCCTCATGGTACTCAGGGGAGAAGAAGGCGCATAATTGATCATAAGGGAAGGGCTTTCCCAAATTTTTATACCTGATGAGAAAATATTACCCGGCCCGGGCACTAAGAGGGTTGGTTTCTACAATCCTGACCAGGTCCTGAACAGAGACATTACTGTTGCACTTGTCAACGCCTTAAAGCCCCACAATTACCTCGATGGTTTCGGGGGCACCGGCATTAGGGGAATTAGAGTTACCAGAGAGACTGGCATAAATTCAGTTATTGCAGAAATAAACAGGAAATCTGTTGAAGTAATTGAGAGAAACCGGAGAGAAAATGAAGTTGATCTAGAAATCAGAAACGAGCCCTTCGAATCCGTAGTGTCAAGGTTGCTCTTTGATTTCATAGACGTTGACCCTTACGGTTCCATAGTTCCATATCTGGATGTAGCGCTTACACATGTGAAAAATGGTGGCTATATCGGGCTTACTGCCACTGACCTCTCTGCACTTACAGGATCAGCCCCTAAAAAGACTGCAAGGAGGTATGGCGCACATGTTGAGAATGACCGTCTCAGGCATGAGACTGGAATCAGGCTTCTCCTGTCATATGTGGCAAAGAGGGCGGCTGCTCTGGATAAGCATATAGTTCCACTTGTTTCATTCTGGAGATCACACTATTACCGAACCATAATCAAGGTATCAAATGGAGCTGGGCGAGCAGATGAAGATCTCATGAACATCAGGACTCTCTCCAAGCATGAAGAAATAGGGCCCGTATACCCCAACAGTGAGGAAGGCCCATTGTGGACTGGCCCCATGATATATAATGAGGTTGTTGAAAAATCCTGCAAACAGTCGCTGGAAGGAATAGGTGCGAAATCCCTGCAGTTCTTGCAAACACTTCCACACGAAGATGCAAGGCTATATTTCTTTGAAACTGCCGATTATGCATCATATACTGGCAAGAGCATACCCAGGCTGGATAGGCTGATTGAATCACTGAAGGATAACCTGGGCACTGTTGCCTGGAGGACTCATTTTTCGCCTACTGGCCTTAAAGTGAATGCAAACCATTCAGAATTTATGAGAATCTTTGAGGAAATTGCAGTTAAATAATCCGGTTTTTGCCATTCGCAAATATAATAACTGTTTTTATTTTCACCCTTTGGAATGAATCCCTGGCTTAAAATAATGAGACCTGTGAATGGGATAATGGGCATTGTTGCCACGGTTATCTCTGGTTTTATTGGCGCAGGATTCAACTTGCCTTCACATCTTTATGCCGTCCTGGCAGCCTCAATATCAGTCTTTCTTGTCACTTCCGGGGGCAATATAATCAACGACATTGTTGACATTGAAACGGACAGGGTAAACCACCCACAGAGGCCAATTGTTACTGGAAGAATTTCCACAGGAGCAGCTAAAGCAGCATTTTCATTATTCTTTGCTGTTGCAGTTGTTGTCTCTGGAATTTTCATTTCTCTCTATGCACTGGCTGTGGTCATACTGGCAGAAGCATTCCTCGGCCTCTATGAGACTAGAACGAAAAAGATGGGGCTCACCGGCAACGTGATGGTCAGTGTTCTTGTTGGCCTCATATTTATTTTTGGTGGAATCGCCGTTAATTCAATAGGTAAAATGCTCATCCTGTTTGCCATGGCCACACTTGCAAACCTTTCCCGCGAGATAATCAAGGATATAGAGGACATGGAAGGGGACGTGGACAGGGCAACCCTGCCCAAGAGTATAGGGGTACGTGGTGCAGCTACGGTTGCCATTGCATCCATCGCCATAGCAGTTTCCTTCTCCTATCTTCCCTACTACCTTGGCATTTTCACACTATATTACCTCGCCATCGTGGCAGTCTCCGATGTCCTGTTCATTGCTTCAGCCGTTACAATAATAAGAAATCCTGGAATCAGCCAGCAGGTGTCCAAACTCGCAATGATTGTTGGCTTGCTATCCTTTGCAGTTGGTGGAATAATATGACAGTTTACGGCCAGATATGCGAACTTATCCAGAAGCGCAAAGTACACATGACTTTGATTGACCCGGCTTCACAGGACATTTCAAGGTCCACGGAAATAGCTGTGGAGGCAGAAAGGGCTGGAACAGACTTCATCATGATAGGCGGTTCCACATCCATTGACATGAAAACTATGGATGAAACTATTGAGAGCATCAAGAAAGAGACAAGAAAACCAGTCATCATATTCCCCGGTTCATCTTCAATGATCAGCAGGCATGCAGATGCCATATATTTCATGAGCCTTCTTAACTCCAGGAATCCCAACTTTATTATAGGGCACCAGGTGAAAGCCGCCCCGTACCTGAAAAAGATGGGAGTGGAGACAATTCCAATGGGCTACCTGGTATTCGATCCGGGAATGACCGTTGGAAAAGTGGGGGAAGCCGACCTCATAGACAACAATAAGGAAGATTGTGCAGTGGCATATTCGCTCGCTGCGCAGATGATGGGAATGAAACTTATTTACCTGGAAGCTGGTAGTGGAGCGCCCGTAACTGTAAACCCAAATATAGTCAAAGCCGTCAAGTCCCAGGTCAGCGTTCCATTGATTGTTGGCGGAGGCATAAGGACAAGGGAAAATGCTTCGCTCATAGCAAGATCCGGAGCAGATGTTGTGGTAACCGGAACCATCGTAGAGAAGGCTGGAAAGGTATATGACGCCTTAATGCCCATAATACAGGAAATCAAGTCTGTCAGGTGATCAACACCTTTTAATTTCCAGTGGAAATCCTGAAACACATGCCCGTAATCAGTGTTGAAATCAAATTCCTCCCAGGGGTCGAAGACCCTGAAGCACTCACTATCCAGAAAAACCTGAAGCTACTTGGATTTTCAGGAATAAAGAGTCTGAGGACTTCCAAAACCTATACTTTTGACATTGAAGTGGGCGAATCAGACCCCAAAGTTATGGTGAAGGAGATTTCCGAGAAACTGCTTGCCAACCCAGTAATCCAGTCCTACACAATCAAGGAGTAAAAATGGCTGGAAACAGAAAAATGGAAATGGCATCCGATACCATACCACTTCTTGGAGCGGACCTGAAAGTGCTTGAAACGATCTCTGCAGACATGTCCCTTGGCCTCAGCACGGAGGAGATGTCCATGCTCCAGAACTATTTCTCCAACCTTGGCAGGAATCCCACTGATGTTGAGATGCAGGCTATGGCACAAGCATGGAGCGAACACTGCTGCTACAAATCTTCAAAATTCTATCTTAAAAAATATTTCTCGGGTTTGGAGAAATTCGATGCTATTCTAGCCATGGAAGACGACGCAGGAGTTGTGTCATTTGACGAAGAATACGCATACGTTGTGAAGATGGAGAGCCATAACCACCCCAGTGCACTTGAGCCATATGGCGGTGCTGCCACTGGCGTTGGCGGCATTCTCCGTGATATCCTATGCATGGGTGCACAGCCAGTTGGCCTCCTGGACTCAATATATTTTGGGGAAGTCTGGAACAATTCACTTAAAGGAAAGGGGCTGCACCCAAGGTTTGTCCTCAACAACGTCGTTGGCGGGATTAGGGATTATGGAAACAGGGTAGGCATACCAAATATTGCAGGTTCCGTTGAATTTGACAAATGCTTTAACAATTCGCCCCTGGTTAATGCAGGCTGCATTGGAATAGTGAGGAAGGACAGGATTTCAAGAAGCCTCATCTCTAAGATTGGTGATCTGCTCCTTCTTGTTGGCGGGAGAACCGGGAGAGATGGCATTCACGGGGTCAATTTCGCGTCTGCAATCCTAACAGAAGGCAGCGAGGAAAAAAAATCCGTTGTGCAGCTTGGAAACCCAATCATCAAGGAACCCCTCATCCATGCAGTTCTTGAGGCAAATGATATGGGCCTCATCGATGGAATGAAAGATCTTGGCGGCGGAGGCCTTTCAAGCTCTGTCGGCGAAATATGTCTTGCGGGTGGAGTTACAGCCGTGGTGCAACTTGACAAAGTGCTACTTAAGGAAGAGGGGATGAGGCCCTGGGAAATATGGGTGAGTGAAAGCCAGGAGAGAATGCTTCTTGCCATATCTCCTGAAAACCTCAAGAAAATCGCAGGGATATTTGACAAATGGGACATCGAGTTTTCTATAATCGGCGAAGTGGTGCCTGGGACTTCCCTGGTGCTCAAATACAGAAAGGAAAAGGTCCTGGACCTGGACCTCAATTTTCTCACTTCCGGACCCGTATACTGCAGGAATTATGAGCTCCCAAGGAAAGAAATGCTGGAATATGTGATTCCGCCAGAAAATGTCGACCTGAAGGAATTTCTTATGAAGTTTCTTAATGATCCAGCTAATTGCACAAGGGAGAACATCATAAGGCAATATGACCACACGGTAAGGGGTGATACAGTCATCCGCCCGCTAACCGGAAGGCCAAATGGTGAGACACATTCCGATGCATCGGTTATAAAACCTCTGGAGAATTCAAAGAAAGGGCTCGCTGTAACTGCAGGCTCCAGGTACGACATGGTTGCAATAGACCCAATGTCAGGGACCTTTGGCACAATGACTGAGGCGTACCTGAATGTTCTAGTTACGGGCGCAAGGCCAAATTCAGTTGTTGATTGCCTGAACATGGGAAATCCCGAAGAGCCAAAGGTAATGGGGCAGTTAATTCAGGTCCTGGATGCGATGTCAGAATTCTGCAGGAAACTGGATTTACCTGTAGTTGCTGGTAATGTCAGTTTATACAACCAGTACTCCGGAAGAAACATCAAACCTGTACCGAATGTAATGATGGTCGGAGTGCTTGAAGACGTTTCCAAGGCTATCAGCTCTGACTTTAAGGAACCTGGGAACCATATTTTTATAATTGGCAGGGAGTCTTCCAACTTAGGTGGCAGCCAGTACCTGAAATTCAGGAATATTGCAAGTTCCTCCCTTCCATGGTTTGACATGGAGGAACTCAGGCTAATTTCCCAAAAGTACCTTGTGGCCTACGACAGAGAGCTCATACTTTCTGCGCACGATGTGTCTTCTGGTGGATTGATTCAAGCCTTGCTGGAAATGTCCTTCGGGTTCAGCCTGGGCTTTGATGTTGACCTCACTGAAGTGTCAGATGCAAGGACTTTCGAAAAGGTTTTTTCCGAAGGCGGGGAAAGGATCATTGTTGAAGTGAAACCAGAAAACAGAGAGGAGTTCATGAAAGCATTTGAAGGCGTGAAGACTACCGAGATCGGCAGAACCACTTCCGGTGAAATTAGGCTTGTTGACAGGAACCTTAATTTCCTTGAGGGAAATGTTGCGGAATTCAAGGAACCATGGCTGCATGGACTTGATAATTATATCTGATTTTATTTGGAGACTTAAAAAGGTGAAATAAAAGATGGCAGAAGACTACTATTCGGAAAGGACTTACCTCGAAGACAAGGATGTTACAGTGGAGACCAATTACAGGCTATACTTTGATGCTGACAGAACCTGCGGATTTACGAGGGTATTCAGTGGAAAGGTCCTTAATCCTTCTCCAGAAGATGAAATGTATGAAATTTACATGGAGCTCCACGAGTGCGGCCTTACGCTGGATCAGGTAAAGGATAAGAAAAACAAAGTAATTTCGGAAATCAGGGAAGGAAGGCTGGACGTATCGTTTTAGTTGAACGGGCCCTCTACTTCTACAAGGAGTTCGTCCCCATCCTTTATGCCCAATTTTTCCCTGAGGAAATCTACAGAGATTATCTCCAGGACATCGCTGTATACTGATCTCTCGGGAAATATTATTGCGCACTTAACTCCATTAATATTTCCAAGAAATAATTTCACTGGACCATAAGTCCTGTCATCAGTCACAAAACCGTCAATGTGGACTCCATCCATGCTTCTAAGCCTTCTTAATGAAAGTTCTGATCCTGGTTTGATCCTAAGGTTAAGAGTGCCAAGATAGGGTATAAAGCCGAGTTTCTCCTGGAACTGGACAATGTAGCCTTTTCTTGAAATATAATACCTGCCTTCGCCTAACCCGCTTTGAACATTACCGTAAAGTTTCATCTTAACAGGTTTTTCCAGGATCACACTTAGGTCTGCGTACTCCTTGACAAGGAGATCCATCCCTTTTTCAGTTATTGATATTTCCTGCTTCCTTCCGTTCATCTGTCTGATAATGTAGCCACCCCTGAGCAAATCAAGAATAAACCTTGAAGCAGATTGCTGGCTGATTTTCATGTACTCTGCCAGTTCAGAAGATGAAATAGAAATAAGGCTCCTGCTACCTCCTAGACTTTTAAGTGCCTTAAGTGTCCAATAATTGTTGTCTATTAAATCGCCCATGGTATACCCGATAGCAGGCAAATTCCAAATTGCCTATTATTGTTTTGCAGATATTGCGGATAAAACGCAGTATTCAAACAAATTCAACCTTACGGTTTCCCCTGATAGTAATGGCCCTTACTCCTGCCTCCTTGGCTCTTCCAAGAAGAGCCCTGTCATTGGACAGTACAAATAAATGCCCACTTTTAGCTACTTCAAGAATACAGTCATCCGCGTAGCCCTCTCCAGGGATGCGTTCAAATTGCCTTGATAATTCAAGCGCCCCCATAGCAAATTTTACATTGCCTGACAAAGCCTGAAGTTCCCGGTGAACACATTCCGGAACAACAATCCCCTTTACTTCAGGGAGTTCCAGCAGGAGTGCTCTTATGTTCACCCTGTGCTCAATGGAATATATCAGGGAATTGGTATCAACAACAACCTTTGAAGCCAATCCCGAATTCATCAGTTCTTCTCTTTGTCCACAACCTCAGCGATGGCTGTGTTTGCTCTGATCTTCTTGATCAAAACTTTTACAGTATCCCCTTTCTTGACTCCGGGGACGAATATGTTGAATCCTCTGTAGAATGCCCTCCCTTCCCCAGAGTTGCCAATCTTGCTTATCTCAACAGTGTAAGTTTTTCCTTCCTCAATCTTAGTGTCATCAGCCTTGGACTCAGTAGCAATTCTGATTGGGTGCTGTGCCCCACATGCTTTGCATGCTAGAACGTATGTTCTTCCGATCTTTTGGATTTCAGTATCGGGTGAATTACATTCATAGCACACAACATATGACTCCATATACAGCTTAATCTTTGCCGAAATCTGATCAGCAGAAATCTTCCTGTTAATTATGAGCCTCTTCCCACTTATGGTCACCCCAATACCGAATTCTGTCATCAGAAACTTGGAGATGTGTTTTGGATCTCTGTTGATCATTTCCACTATATCCATGAAATTCCTGACAATTGTTACCTTTCCCTCCTGCATTATATCAGGTTCCGGAATCTGTAATCTCTGCTGGTTAACATTTGATTTTGAAAGTACGTCTTCTGTCTTCTTCAAAAGACTCTCGTAGTCACTTACGTCCATATCAAGTAATTAGAATCTGGCTTATAATATTGTCAACTATGATTCCAATGGCAATCTTAATATTTTATACAATGCATAAAAAGGTACATAGTCATACTATTGTTAAAGGCATACTAACCCTTACCAGTTAGTGATGATTTATAAATCCCAAAAAAAAGCGCCTTTTGTGTGATTACAAATTGGGACAGTGACTATACATTTCGCACTTAGTGTATGTACACATACGAATGTTTAAATATATAATACGTTATTTTGTTCAGAAGTCTAGTGAGTCTTACAATAAAGATACAAAGCTGACACTGAGAATATCAGAAGAGGACCTTGCAGAAATAGACGAGTTCCTGAATACGAACCCGAGATTCGGAAGCAGATCTGAGTTTATCAGGCATTCGGTTCTTGATTATATTTCAAAGACAAGGATCGGCTTTGTAGATCAGGGAGAAACAGGTATCAGGCTCAGCAAGAACATGGACAGGATCATTTCTTCAGTTGTTCAGAAGGGCTTTTTTAAAACAAAGGACGAGGTTATAGAAGAACTTCTTGAAAATGCGGTGAAATCCGGAGAACTTCACAAAATCATCGAGGACAAGATGGAGAGCTTTGCCTCCATAATGAATGACCTTGAGAAATTTGAGGAGATGAACGACAAATTCAATGAAGGCTCACCAAGGGGACAAAAGGTTCGTAAACTGTAAGGGGGATAAAAAAATTGGAAACAATAGGTGCAAACTATATTGAAGGCGTGTTGAAGGGACTTATCAGGAAATATTACCAGGAAAGGATGGATAATGTTGTGCTTTCATTCGGAAAGGCAGGGGAGAGAATTCTCAGGAACATAAAGCCGCTTCAGATCAGGAGAACTTCCTACAGATCAGTTTTAGTCAAAGAAGACAGGGCCTTTGCCAACAATAAGAATGGAGAATCATATACTGATCTTGAAATTTCTGAGCCGGACCCAATGAGGGTTACTCTTCTTTCTAGAGAGGAATATGATTACAGGAAAACTCTCAGTCAGTTCGAGCAATGGGATGAGCCCTTGGAGTCCGCGTCAGTAGGAACTTTATATGTTGGCGAAACCGGAAACTGGGAAGCGATGAGCAAGGAGCTCATCAACGAGATCGATAAATCGAATTCCTATGTCCTGGTTAGTGGTTTTGGTGGAGACTTTGCTCAATCTATGCACATCAATTTCTCAAAATTGCTCACCGGCAGAAAAATAGCCCATGTAAATGTCATCATAAAGCCGTCAAGGGAAGATACAAAG
>JAKAUW010000046.1 GCA_021817455.1 Thermoplasmata archaeon
TTGCTGCTGAAATAAGGTAGGCTGCGGTGCTTATGGAGAAACTGGCCACAATCCCAAAGACCACGATGATCCCGCCTGCAAGTGCATTTGCAACTGACCCAAGTGTGCTGTTCACTGCGCGGAATACCCCGTTGGCCCTCGACTGAAGTGACCTCGATACTAGGTCAGGAAGGGTGGAAAAGCTCGTGGAACGTGAAATTTCCCTGCTGATTCCCCACAGGGCTGCTATGCCCAGTACGAAGTACAGGTCAAAGTATCGGTAAAATGCAATCCCAGTAAGGGAAAACATGGCAATGAAGCCAAAAATACCTGATATGAAGATGAGGAAACCTTTGTTGCTGCGGTCAACTATGGCACCAACAGGGAGGGATACGATAAGCACTGCAACTGATTCCACGATTGCAACTATTCCCACAATAACTGCGGAGCCGGTAAGGGTGAATATGTACCACGTAAGCGCCACCTGCGCTATGTTGTATGCCGTGTTGAAGGATGAACCCTGGCCAAGAAGGCTGAGAAAGTTTTTTCCGAATCCAGTGGAATTCCTGATTTCAGCCATCTTAGCATCACCATTTCTCCTGAATCAGGAGATAATGTGATTCAGTTCTTCAATTTTGACACCAGATAGTCCCCTATCTCAATCACTTCCGGCCCCTTATTCAGGTTCGAGAAACAGATGGGGCAGGCAGTGACAATCTTCCGGGATTTTGTTTCCTTCAGTTCATCATACCTGCTCGAGGATATCTTTTGCGTGAGCTCAGGGAAAATTAATTCATCCGGGCCACCACAGCATTTTGTGCGGCGTCCGCTTCTTGGGGGAAGGTTAACCTGGGCAATGGACCTGAGGGTTTCCAGAGGCTTATTGTAGGCGTCTTCCCTTAGAGAAAAGTGGCATGGTTCATGATAAGTGATGTTTTCATTTCCGCCCTTAAATGAAGAACCTTCAATGAGATCCAGGTAATGCACCACTTCAATGTCAAAACCTTCAACATATTTTGGATATATGTTCTTCAGAAGATCATAAGTGTGCGGATCCACGGTGATAATTCTCCTTGCTCCGCTTTCTTTGAGGATTTTTGCAACTTTTGCAGCATATTGCCTGAAGAGATCCAGATAACCGAGGTCGTAGATGAAAGTCCCTGGATATGGCTCGTCTTTTCCCAGATAGTTCAGTGAAATCCCTGATTTCCTCAGTAAAAGTGCTATATTGGACAGGGACTGGCCCATCTTCCTGGATACGGATACATCAGGCCTCATGGGAGCCAGCTTTATGAGCCATGGGAGGCTGGAAATGATCCTCGACATTATTAGGGACATGCCTTTGCCCATTTTTTCCCTCATGTGGTTCATTCCCTGTGTGTAGGCCATTAACTGGTACATGTTCCCCGTGTACAGTAGATCACTAGAGTTTGTATCAGCCTCCATTCCATGAAACCATTCGCTGCACTTTTCCCTTATGCCAAGAGGATTCATGTATCGCATTGTTACACTGGCCATCATTCTGGCAAGCGGGTTTTCATTGCCCTCGATTCCATTTCCAGCGATGATTGATTTGGATACATGGCTTACCTTTCCCGCGTTTACGCCAGCGGGGCAAACATAAAGGCAGGCATGGCAGTCCAGGCAGGAATAGAAGCTGTCTGAAACATTCGTGGAACCATGGTTTTGCACGGACGAAAGGAGTTCCCTGCCCATTATAACTCGGCCTCTGGCGCCCTTCCACAGGTCATACCCTGCGGCTGGAAGTGTGGGGCATACTGATTCACAGAAACCGCAGCTTATGCACTTCGAGACTTCGCTTTCTAGCTCTTCCAGAAGTTCACTGATCAAACATCTTACCCCTGTTCATTATCCCCTTTGGATCGAATGCCTTGCGTATGGACTTCATTATTTCCATAACATACTGGTTGTTTGTTTCCTCAAATTCCATTCTGAGGAGATCCTTCTTCTCCAGGCCAACTCCGTGTTCCGCGGATACACTCCCTCCATGCCTTATGGCAATCGTCGCGAAGTCATGCTGAAAACTCTCGACCCGGTTCATGTGATCCTTGTCTGCTATGTCTGCATAGATGTTGGCATGGATGTTCCCGTCCGAGATATGCCCGAACAGAGCAACGGTAAGGTTGTATTTCCTTACCTTCTCCTCACTTTCCTTGAGGGCCACAGGCAGTTCAGACGCTGGTACCACGATGTCTCCTATGACGACACGCTCGCTCATGCTTGACCTTTCACTGAGAAGTGAGGAATACGCACCCTTCCTGGCTTCGTAAATGCGTTCCATGGCAGCCTGGTCTGTTGTGATTTCAGTGCTTATTGGATTGAATTTCCTTAGGACCTCCTCTGCCTCTTTGAGTTCCCTGCCAATGCTCTCCCTTGTAGAAGCGATGTCAACAATGAGCATGTAACTGGCATCCTCCGGGAAAGTGAGCCCTCTTGTTTCCGAAAGAGAGTGCATGGTAATTTTATCCAGGAATTCTGCAATCAGTGGTGTTATGCCCATCCCCTTCATCTCTGATATGGAACTCCCCACCTTATCAATGGTATCATAATATGCCAGAATTCTGCCCCTCGACTCCACAACGGGCCAGATTTTCACAATGGCTTTGGTTATGATGCCCAGTGTTCCTTCTGCGCCAACCATCAGGGCAGTGAGATCATAACCTGCGGTTCTCTTGAGGACCTTCCCGCCCGTATGAATAATGTTTCCGTCGGGAAGAACTACTTCCAGGCCAAGGATCCAGTTTTTTGTGGTTCCGTACATGGATGCCCTAAGGCCGCCCGCATTGGTTGAGATAGAACCGCCAACAGTTGCGGCAATGGAACTTGCCGGGTCAGGAGGGTAAAAGAAGCCGTATCTGGAAAGATGCTGGTTCAGATTATCCAGCTTCACTCCTGGTTCCACTACTGCATACCGATCTTCAGGATGAACTTCGAGTATCCTGTCAAACCTTGCCAGGCTTATTACTAACATCTCCTTCAGGGGGATTGATGAGCCCGTGAGCGCAGTGCCTCCGCCTCTGGCCACCACTGGAATTGAATTATCCTGGCAGTACTTCATTACAGCTGCAACCTGATCAGTTGTATCTGGCAGGGCAACTGCTAAGGGGAGGTCTCCCTGAAAGTAAGAGGCGTCTGTCATGTAGGGAATTTTCTGCTCCCTTTCTGTAATTAGGTTGTTACCCAGAATCTGTGAGAGGCCCTTGATCAAATCCATGGTTGAGAATTTTCTGAAACGTATTAATTGTTGTTTAATCTGGAAACATTAACGCAACTTAACGCAGTAAAATCTTCTTCTTGCGTCACTCATGCAGACCTGGGTCTCAATGAGGCCAAGTTCCTTGAGCGTTTTTATTGCATAGAGAAGTGTCCTCTTGGAGAGCAATGTCTCATCCATCAGTTCCTCGAATCTGGAGATCTTGTTTTCTTTCAGTACCCGCAGCAGCAGTTTGGCTGATGGTGGCATGCTCCTGATTGCTTCCAGAGATTCCATGCAGAAGCACATTGACGTAATTGATAATAAGCTTGTGCAGTGAAATTTAAGTATTAGGAATGCCATCGATTGCATTTAAAACTGAATTGAATCTGGGAATCTTTGCAAATCATCTTCCGCTGGATTACTGAAAGTTTTATGTTTGAGTAGAATATCTCTCAAAACCGCCACTGTAGCTCAGTTGGTAGAGCAGCTGATTTGTAATCAGCAGGTCGGGGGATCGAAACCCTCCAGTGGCTTTCGATAAGAGTATCAGGGGCTTAAAAAGTCAAATCAATATGTATGTGTGAATTATGAAGCAGTTTGAGGAGAGGCGATTACTTTTGTCCGCTTGTTCACCATTTGGAAGACTTCACATCGTTAGATAGTATCCTTGAAAAGAAAATCTTTAGTTTGTTCACCATGATGCCTGATTTCAGAATTTTGTGACATTGATTTTGTACGCAGGATCAACCGGTTTCATATTATGACCTGTTATTTTACTCAAAGCTGTGGTAACCTGTTCTATGGCACCACATTTGGCTTATGTGGACCTTGGGATGTGCTATACTGTTATTAGGCTGTGTCGGTTCTATTTTTGAAGAAGTTGAGTTTCTATTGGGTGGGAAGAAGGATCTAAATGGAAGATGTGCACTGGTTGCCGGAGCTACAAGAGGGGCAGGCAGGGCAATAGCGGTTTCACTGGCTGAAGCAGGAGCTTATGTGTATGCCACAGGAAGAAGCAGCAGAGTCTACGGTTCATCAGATATGAATAGGCCTGAGACTATCGATGAAACCATAGATATGATTCATTCATTTGGAGGGAATGGAGAGGCTGTCAGAGTAGATCACACAGATCCAATTCAGGTAGAAGAACTGATTGAGAAAATTGACACTGAAAAAGGCAGATTAGACATCCTGGTCAATGACATCTTCGGCGGACACCCATTCATGGAATGGGATAAAAAGTTGTGGGAGCATGACATGGCAAAGGGTTTTACCATGTTGCGCTACGGAGTCGGAACTCACCTTATAACCAATTCCAAAGCAATCCCGTTAATGTTGCGCTCTGGAGGTGGGTTAATTGTGGAAATGACTGATGGAACGACCAGCTACAATAAGGCATTCCGCAGGAATGTGGGATTCTATTATGACTTGGTAAAGGCTAACGTAGAGAGGATTACCATTGGGCTTGCTGCAGAGCTGGAAAATGAAGCGATATCAGTTGTGGCTGTCACTCCGGGATGGATGCGTTCTGAACAGATGCTTGAGAATTTTGGAGTAACGGAAGCGAACTGGAGAGATGCCCTGACAAAGGTCCCCCACTTCTGTATTTCAGAGACGCCTTATTTTGTAGCTAGAGGTGTGGTGGCCCTGGCATCAGATAACAACTCGAAGAGATGGAGTGGAAAAGTTCTATCTAGCTTTGACATGGCCATGGAATACGGAGTCACTGATGTAGACGGATCTCAACCTGATTGCTGGAGATACACGGTTGAAGTCAATGACAGGGGTCTACCAGCCGACTGTACCGGATACAGGTAAAACTAAGGAAAGCTGAACCAGTCTAAACTCTCCCGGTTATCTAACATAGAAGAGGACCATGTTGACCCCCTATAAATCCAAGGCTGATGGGAGCGGTTAATGTAATTGGCGATTGACCTAATCATCACCTAAGTAAATTTAATTTGTATCAATATATGAGAACTATGCAATACAAGGAGATTATATCGAGCGGAACGAAATGGGAAGAGGATTTTTTTTACAGCAGGGGAGTACGTGTCGCAAACCATATTTTCATATCTGGTACAACTGCTGTCAGGAATGGCGAAGTTGCAGGAAGAGGGAGTGTTGAAATCCAGACCAGAGAGTGCCTGAATATAATAAAGGAAGCAATTGAGAAACTGGGTGGGTCCCTATCTGATGTGGTGAGAACCCGGATGTTTGTAAAAGACATAAAGCAAAGCAGCATTATTGGAAAGGTTCACTCTGAATTCTTCAAGGACATAAACCCTGCCGCAACCATGGTTGAGATTAATCGTCTCACAAATGATGAACTGCTTATTGAAGTTGAGGCGGATGCTGTTATTGTTGCATAAGCATTAGGCGAAATCCAGGAACATCTCATTGCAATGGCAGAGACTGTGGTGGAAGTGGATTAAAGTTTCCTGGTATAAAGAGAAAGAATTCGCTCGATGGTGCCCTTCTGTATCCTAGGTGCTCCGGGGGCCCTTATTAGGATACCTGTAACCTTCTCGGGGTACCTGCCTTCGTCCACGATGTTGAATGCCATGGCTTCATCGATGATTGCTACGCATCCGTATCCGGCTGTGTCGCGGAAGCCATGCATTATCTCCATGTCCCTCCTGTCCATTTCCCTGCTGCCTTTTGAAAAATCCCTGATGGTTCTGTATTCAACCATTCCGTTAACTGAAATATCTGGGCTGATAGTTTCCATTGGGCTGACCATGCAGACTGCCCTGGTGATTAAACCACGATCCCTTGCAGCCTTTAGTGAAGAGGAAACCTGAGTAATATATCCAGAATGGAGGCCACCTATCATGAAAATTTCCTTGACAGCAGAATAGATGAGATCTGCAAGTCTTCGTCGAGCGGCTTCCCTCCCCTTGACCACCCAAGCATAAGCAGGATCAACCTCTTTTCTGTTTGATTCAAGTTCCTTCACTGTCCCCTTGATTTCCTCTCCAGCTCTGGCATATTCTTCGACTAGGTCAGTGACAATCTTTTCGGGGTTTGAGACCCTGTACAGAAGAGGCCTCCCTGGTTGGACTTCCACTACGCCGCTTTCAGCGAGCCTGCCAAGTATTTCATAGATCTTGTTCCTGGGTACGCTGGAAAAACTGTGGATATCAGAGACGCCTGATGGGCCAAGCCTGAAGAGTGCATCGAGCACTTTTGCCTCATTTGTCTTGAGGCCGAGTTTTTCGAGGTTTCTGATCATGGATGTCAATGTTACCTTCATGGTAACACCAATATAACAAGCCAAGGTTTCATCAAAATATCAGGGGAAAAAATGTACTGGATTTCATCAATTAATACAGTCTGGCCAATATGGTATGGGACGGGACCTTTCTTTTTTCCGTGGGTCCTAATTTGGACGGCCCTGTTCCTTGGGTTCTGGCTTTTTGCTTTCTTTGTGTTTTTCCGCTGGAGGGCGAGATGGGCTTGCGGAAATGTATGCTATGGGCACTACAGGGTTGGGCCTTCAGGCACTCCTGAAGAAATACTCCGAATCAGGCTGGCAAAGGGAGATATCTCTCATGATGAATATGAGGAGCTTCTGAGGAGGATTGGGAAGAATTGAAAATAGAAGTTGAGAAGGAATATAATGTGAATATGCAAATAGATCAGCTGTGGAATGCATTTACTGACTTTTCCATGGAGACAGAATTCTGGGGAAATATAAGGGACATCAGAATCCTGAGATGTGAAGGGAACGTCGTGGAAAGAGAGGCGACGGTTGGGCCAAGACCATTCGGTTCTAAGACAAAGCAGACCATCACAATGGAACCAATGAAGACCATAAACGTGAAAATTGAGGGAGAATCCATGAACGGATATCGCTCAATAGAACTCACTGAAACTGGGCAGGGGGAAACCAAAGCCAAAATATGCTGGAATCTGGATATAATGGAGGTGCCTGCCTTTGTGGAAGGGATCGCCACCGGGCAACTCTCCAAGGCAACTGACATGGCAATTGAAAAAATTGGGCTAATGAGAGCCAGGTAAACTTCCAGGAGGATTTTTGCCTCCTTCAATCCACTTTTCTGAATATGGTTAAGCTGTGGCAGTTTAGAATCACCAAAAATATCAATAACAACGCCCTGACTTCACAAAGAAGGAGACTAATGGAGAGACAGAACAGTTCAACACTCAGGGGTTTCATACATAATTACAGGGATCAGTTTCCTGAAGGTTATGAGGAAATAGTGAAGGAGATCAGCACGGAATTTGAAACCACTGCATACTCAGTCATGAAGAATGACGCGAACAGGATGATCATGTTCAACAATCTCAAGGGATACAGGGGGTACCGGCTCCTCACAAATGTTCTAGGCAGTGACAGCAGAGTATTCTTTGCCACTGGAACCAACGATCTTGGAACCTTTTATGACAATTATTCAAGGGCATTTGTTGAACAATCCCCAGGTAAGCCAAGTATAATTAACGGCCCCGCACCTTTCAAGGATACGATCATGAAAGGAAGTTCTGTTGACCTCCTTTCTCTGCCTATACCTTCACATTTCCCCTCTGACGGATCTAAGGGTGGGAAAACCCGCTACATAAGCTCTGGAATTATTGCACACAGGCCTCTAGAAAATCCTGAGAGCATAAATCTCAGTTTCACTAGAATACAGCCACTTTCCAGGAACACTTATGCTTTTGATGCTGGAAGCCACGGGCACCTCTGGAAATACCTTCACAATGCTGTTGAGGAGAATCTAGAAGCGGAACTTACTGTCATCTTGGGAACACATCCAGTCTTTTATTTGCTGGCTGCATCATTTACAGACGGAGAATATGAAAAAGCAACATCCTTCATCAACGTAGAGCTTGCCAGTGGCCTGGAGAATGATATACTCGTTCCAAAGGACGCAGAGATTGTCATTGAGGCAAGATTCAGGCCAGGGGAAACCTTTGAGGAGGGGCCATTTGCAGAATACACCGGATATATGGGGCATGATTCAACTAAGTACACCGCTGAAGTGAAATCAATCCTCATGAGGGCGGATCCAATTTACCTTGACATACAGAATTCAAATTCCAGCGAACATGTCAACACTTTTTCCATGCCCAGATCAGCACGCCTCACCAGGACCCTCAGAGATTACATGCCACAGGGCGCCATTTTCGATGTTAACTGGCCGCATGCCGGAGCAAGATTCCTTTCCCTGGGATTCGTTAATCCGCCCAACAAAGGGCTGGCGAAGCAGCTTGGTTTAGGAATAATGGCCCTTGATCCCCTCTGGGGAAAATTCGTGATTATCAACCGGGGCAAAGGCACTCTGGAATTCCCCTGTGCCATTGCCCGACTTCTCAATACCAGGGAAAACCTGAAGGAAATGGCAACCATTGTGCCTGGAGTATTTGTCATCAGCTCGGATTTCACTGCAAGCAATGATGGAACAGTTGGAAAGGTCATTGTCATCACCGACAGCACAGATGAGGATTTTTCCCTCTCAACATCTGGGAGGGACACTGTGTTTTCAACCACAAACGGAGAAGCGGTAATCTCACACAGCTACAGGGAAGACAAGCGCCTGAACATCATCGTGGGGAGAGACATAGACACCGGGAACCTGAAGCAGGTTGAATGGGCATTTGCAACAAGAGTTAACCCTGGCACGGATATTGAATTCAAAGAAGACAGGATGGTAGTCCACGCAGACAGGCCCACTCCTGAAGTGCCAAGAATCGATGAAAATGCAGCAGCACGTATTAAGGAACTATTCCCCTGATCTTGAAAATATGGAAAAAATTGTCTCTCCTTGATAGGAAGAAAAAGATTGCCTGAATTCAATCAGGCAGTTTCTGCTGTTTGCACTTCGGATAGCCTTTCCCTTACGAGGAACACGTATGCAAAGTTGAAAACCAGCCAGGCGATGAAAAGCCCTGTACCAATTATCACAGGAAGGAAAACCTGCAGGAAAGTGCTGTAGAATATCAGGGCAAAGATAACAACCGTTACCACGGAAAGCACCAATCCCGAAACGCTCATTTTCCCATCGAACTTCTTCTCGATCCTTGGAAGGGAGGCATTAATCACTGCATGCACAAAGAGCACTCCAAGAGTTGCCGCAATGGCTGCCATTATAAATGCGTTGAATCCGCCAATGACCACAGTCCCAACCAGCCCAATGGCAAAGGAGACCAGCGTAATGAATCCTGCAGCGAGGTATGGGGTCTTTCTCTTCTGGCTAATTTTGGAGAATCCGGACGGAAGTATTCCATCCCTTCCCATTGCCATCATTACCCTTGATGCGCCGTTTATGAGAACAACCGAGCCCGTAAGAAGGCTGTTTATGAAGAGCGCTGAAACAATTACAGCGGCGATTGTGCCTATAGAAGTGCCAATAATGGTTATGCCCGGAACAATGGCGCTTGCGTAGCTTGACATATTTGCCGGTCCCTGGGCAACTGTGAACACATAGGATACGAATATGAAGAATGCGCCCAATATTACAACAGAGAAGAGTACCGACCTTCCTATGACTTTCTTTGGTGTCTTTGTTTCCTCACCGAGGGGTGTAGATGCCCCAAAGCCTGAGAAGGCAGTGTACATCAGCAGGACCCCGAGGCCAACGCCACCGAAGCCTCCAACTGCGTACTTTGGCGTGAAGACAGATACTGTGTTTATTGAAGGTTGTGAGAGTATGATATATGCGCCGAATACGCCTATTATGATGATCTCAACTAGTGCCATAGCTGTGGTGTAGCCAGTGGAACCCCTTATTCCTGAATAGGAGACCAGGAATGCGAAGAGCAGTGACACAACCAGGAGAGGCAGCCAGATCATCGCCGGGATGTTTATTCCGAAACCTATGGCTAAAATGGCAGGCAGGAAAACAGCAATGCTCAGGACTATGAGGCAAAGTGCCATGGTCTGGTAGAAGACGTAGAACAGGCCCACGAAGAGTGCAGCCCTTGGACCGAATCCATTCTTGACATATTCATAATACCCTCCAGCACCGGAAACCTTTGACGCTATCCTGTTTATGACAATTGCATTGAGCAGAACAACCAGGAAACCGAAAAGCGCAGTGAGCGGGAGTGAGCCAAGTGCGAATGCCGCAGCACCTGTAAGGGTCGAAACCGCAGCTCCTGCAGGTGCAGCGCTGGCTACTCCCTGGAGCATGGTTTCCCTCATTCCTATGGAATCTTTCCTAAGCGTATTTTCCATTTCAGATGCCTCCTCTCTGGTTGATCCTTTCTTTATTCAAACTGGATCTTTCTGTAAATGTGAAATTCATTTCATCAGTGCCATCATTTTGACAATTATATAACTATTGCTTACGCTAATGTAATTTATTTAACATTTACTATTTCTATACATCCCTGATATGGTGTTTTTAGCACAATATGCATTACATTTTAGGTTCGAGGTTTTTCTAAGGATTGAAAATTATGTCACAATGGTGGCGATGGACGTTTTCGACAGGTTCCTTTTCGCTTATACCATCGGAACCCACATTATTCTAGTGACCATGAGCATCACCCTCATTGTCCTCATCTCAATAGCTGAATTCATAGGAATAAGAAGAGGGGACCGGCATTACATGGTCCTGTCTGAAAGGCTCACTAAGGTGTTCGTGATCTCTTTCGGGGTTGGAACAGCCAGCGGCATAGTGATGGCTGTGGAAATGATCAACCTCTTCCCTGCTTTCATGACGCTGGTGGCAAGTACGGGGGCAATTGCACTTTTCTATGCAGAGGTTTTTGCATTCTTCCTCGAGACCTTTGCCCTCGTCATATATGTGTACTACAGGAACGCCTTCTCGGGAAAGTACACACACTGGGTATTTTCCGTCTTTATTGCGCTTTGCTCAATTGGATCAGCAGTGTTCATAACAATGGTCAATGCCTGGATGAACAGCCCTAACGGCTTCAATTTTGCAGAATTCATTGCAACGGGACAGGTTACTGGCGTTAACCCCTGGGCACCGTTCATTACGCCAACCACCTTTGCTCAGGTTGCACATGTTGTTACTACAACGGTTTTCACCGGAGCCATGATGGTTGGTGCTTACTTTGCCTACAAGTACCTGAAAACAAGCGACAGCGATGGAAAAGCATTTTACACCAAAGGCCTAAAGCTTACAGGCATAGTCTCCATAGTCGGGATAATCCTTTCCGGGGCTACTGGAAGCCATGAGATGGGTACCTTGTTAACAAGCCAGCCCCTCAAGTATGCTGCACTGGACCTGAACTACCTTCCAGGCACCAATCTTCCGGAAAGGTTGTTCGGTTTCCTCCAGAACGGAAATTATGTATGGGGCATTGAAGTTCCAAACGTGCAGTCCCTTCTCGCTTATTTTGAGACTGGAACAAAGGAACTGCCGGGATTGACCCAGTATCCTTTGAGTGACTGGCCTCCCCTATACATCCACACATCGTTTGATGTCATGGTAACCGGCGGCCTTCTGCTAGGGCTGTTCCTGTTCATCATGGCTCTGATGTGGATAATGAGGAGGAACCCATTCGGTTCAAGGTTCATGCTGTATTCCCAGGGAATTCTGGGGGTCCTTGCACTTGTGGTGTACGAGCTGGGGTGGATGACAGATGAAGTTGGCAGGCAACCCTGGATTGTTTACAATGTGATGAGAACTGATGCCGCGGCCAACCTCACTCCATCTTTGTTTGTGCCGGGCCTCCTCATTGTGGTGTTTTACGCAATCCTGATCCCACTGACATTCTACTTCTTTGCCAGGGTGTTCAATGCTAGAGGCCTCTCAGATGACCTTTCAGGGGAAGCGCCGAATGGGGGTGTCAACTATTAACCTTATTTTCTACGTTACTTTTCTGATCTTTTCGGTGTTCGCAACCCTCCTCATCACGGAGATCATGGGATCTGTGCTAATGCTCCTCGCATGGGATAGGACCAGGTCAAAAGTGCTGGGATACATAGTCCCCATATGGGAAGTTACAGGCACATTTGGGGTATTCTGGGTTGTGGTTGTGGATTTCTCATTCCCTGGCATACTCATACCTGCTGCACACATCTATGCAGTGGCGATCATGCTGTTCCTTATCCTTATGGTAGCGAGGAATTCCTCCATAGTCTTCGGGGAATATATCATGAATAAAGGCTGGCTTGATGAGAAGAAGCTTTATCGGGCTTACTCCCTGTCCACCATAGCCCTTGGCACAGTAGTCCTGGTCATTCTTTCCTCCATAATAAGCGGAAAGGGTGTGGACCTCGCAAACCTGGAGTTTCAGCTTGGGCCTTGGCTGTCATCAGGTGGAAGCTATGCTTTCATAATAGGCACATTACTCATTGGAGTTGGGCTTGCACCACCATTCTTCGGGTTGAAGGAATTGAGGTTCCTCTCTCTGCCTGCGACCTCTACTGGTGTTGGATTGTCCCTTCTGTCTTACTATCTATACCTTCCAGCCTTGCTTTCCCCGTATATTGCCATTCCTGTGGTTATCACGCTACTTGTTCCCGTGCTCTTCAGCATGGAGAAAACTAATGCACTGATGGCAAACAAGCTCGTATTTGCCGTTGTTTCTGTGGTTATTCTCTTCTCCCTCAACTTCCTTGTATACCCCAATGCATTTGGGAAAGCACTTGCGGTGGATTCCATTACAACTGCCGGCCCAATGGCGGGAGCTTTCATCACCATAACTGTGCTCGGAGGATTCTTGCTGGCGGTGATGCTTGCAATATACCTGTTCGCTGTGAGGAAAGCCACATCTTCCAGAACTGCGGCGGCACCTGGAAAATAATCCTTCCACACTTTAATGGAAATGAGAAATGTTTCAGAGGTCCAGTGGGAAGAATATGGCAATATCCTTTGATGGAAGTGGTTTGTTGGTGCAATACCTGCTGTTGAAGCCACAGAGCCTGAAACCATTGGAAAGGTAGAAGCCCATGGCATTCCTGTTGCTGGATTGAGTCTCCACGATTATGCTTTGCAGCTCTTTTTCCGCCGCATATGCCTTGAAAGCGCTTCCAATAGCTTCCTGCCAATCCCTGTCTTTTTAAGCCTGTTAACCACTGCAAGTTCTGCCACATATCCTGTTTTGTTCCAGGCCCTGATCCACATTATTGCCATACACAGGATCTTCTCTTCCGGACCGGCCTTTCTTATGACTATTGCAGGTCTACATGGAAATGCGCCAGCACTGCATTGTCATGATGTTATACAGGTGAGGGCCAAAGACCCTAAAATTTCAGTTGCTAGGGTTATTAGCTGAGGCAATGTTGTGAAACTGGCAGGAGCGCAGGCGAGTTTATGGCACTTGAAATTGTTGTTATGATAAAGCAGGTTCCGGACAGCCAGGAAGTTGAAATTGACCCGGTCACCAAGACGCTCAACAGGATGAAGGCGAGGAATGTCCTCAATGTTGCAGACGAAAACGCACTTGAGGCTGCACTGATCATCAAGGACAGGGCTGAGTCACACATAACCATTGTATCCATGGGACCCCCCATGGCTGATGAGGCTATACTGGAGTGCATGGGGAAAGGAGCCGACCGTGGAATTCTTCTCACAGACAGGGCATTTGCAGGCGCAGATACATATCCCACCGGGCTTACCCTGGCAGCGGCAATTACAAAGCTTGGCAAATTTGACATTATTTTCGCAGGCGAGGAAACATCAGATTCCAGTACAGGGCATGTCGGCCCAGGAGTTGCTGAGTTCCTGGGCATTGAACAGATAACCTATACTCGATCTGTGAGGTTTGAAGACGGAAATGTGATTGGCGAGAGGGAGCTGGAGGATGGAATTGAAATTGTCAGGGCAAGACCCCCCGTTCTCATAACTGTTAGGCTTGGTTCAAATATCCCGAGACGCCAGACCCTCAGGAAGAAAATCGACGCCATAAAGACTGGTGTGGAAACGTGGACACTCCAGAATTTGGGAATACCTGCTGAATGGGTGGGATTCAAGGGATCACCCACTGTGGTAAGGTCAATGAAAACCATTAAGGAAAAGGAGAGGGCAGCCAGGAAAATTACTGTGAGCGAGATAGGTGAGCTTGTAAAGGAACTTGCAGGCAACGGAGTGATCAAAATGGAGGTGGAGCAGCAATGACAGGCCTGATAAACGCGGTTCCAACTGACAAGCCAGAGGAGTACCGGAATGTCTTCGTTTTCCTGGAAACAAGAAAAGGTGCAATAGTAAAGTCTTCGCTTGAAATGATAGGAATTGGAAAGGAGATCGCAGAAAAGGTGAAGGAAAAGCTGGTTTGCATTCTAGTGGGCAACGATCTAGCACCTATGGCAAAGGAAGCTGGGAAATATGGGTGCGACAAGGTATTGGGTGCAGAATCCCCTGACCTTGAGGACTTCAAGACCATGCCCTATGCACATTACGCTGCCCAGTTTATCTCTGAGGAAAAACCAAACATATTCCTGATAGCTGCCACACATGACGGAAGAGACCTTGCCTCAAGAATCGCAGTCAAGTCAAGGACTGGCGTGACCGCGGATTGTACTGTCATAGACATTGACCCTAATGAAAGGATACTGCTTGCAAACCGTCCGGTGTATGGAGAAAGCACCCTCGCAGAGATACTCTGCAAGAACCACAGGCCGCAGATGGCCACCGCCAGGCCTGGAGTTTTTAAGGTACCCGATGCGCAGGACGGCAGGAACTGCGAGAAGGATATCAGGAGAGTCCGGGTGGATCCGGACCTTATACGGAAGGAAATCATCGGGTTCAGGCCAAAGGTGGAATTCGACATTACAGACGCAGACATTGTGGTATCAGGTGGACTGGGGCTCGGCAAGAAGGAGGGTTTCCAGGTCCTCGAGGAGCTTGCAAAGGAGCTCGGAGGTGTGGTGGGGGCCTCACGTCCGGCAGTTGATGTGGGCTGGATAGACCGCGACCATCAGGTTGGTCAGACCGGCCGCGTGGTAAGGCCAAAGCTCTACATTGCGGCCGGAATATCCGGAAAAGCACAGCACATTGTGGGCATGAAGCAGAGCGACATCATCATTGCAATTAACAGCGACCCAGATGCAGAGATTGCGAAGTACTCGGATTACTTCATAAATGACGACGTGTACGCTGCGATTCCTGAACTCATAAAGGAAATAAGGAAACTTAAGGGCGAGAAGGAAGTGGAAATCAGCACCTGAACTTCTTTTTAAAAATTTATTGCGACTGAAGGAAGCCTGTTTCATGCATAAGTTTCTAGTTGTGGATTAGGCACTTACATCTAAGCCCCAAGGCACATATTCATGCTGAAAATTTTATTTAATGCCCAGTATCGATTGCGGCCTCAATCCCACAGCGGTCAATGACGAAAAGAACAGCGCGGGGATTGCCGCCCTTCTCTTCTTTGTGATCTCACTGCTCCTATTTCTCCGCTCTTTCTGGAAATCCAGCAAGAGCGAGGAATAATGCCGAGAAAACGGAATAATGGAGCCAGTTTGCCGGGAAGATTCAAAGCATTTCCGGAAAGTGAGCGTTTCGGGTCAGTCCTGAAAATCCTTGAGAGACACCACTTCAGTGATTATTGGGTTGCATTCATGGGCCTCATTTGCAACATCGGCAAGAGTCCTCATGAATATCTGGATCTGCTCCCTGGGCATTGCAACAGTGAGTGTGGCATTTTCCTGGTTTATGGTTCCGTAATAGCCTAAGATAACAACATACTGCTTTGCAAGGGCCCTTACAAGTGAGAGAATGAATTGGTTGTTTGACTTGAATGCGAAGACTTTTTCCGTAGGCCTTGATACTTCCACAGGAGCAAGAATTTCTGGGACTTTGCTGTATTTGGACAGGGCAACTGCCTTAACGCCGCCTTCAACGAAATTGGCAAGCGTGAAGAAGAATTCATCTTCCCCGGAAACAGTGAGATCAGGCGGAGTATTCTTGTTAAATTCCATGGTTACAAAGACAAGCTCCTCCTCCATGCCGGGGATAAGAAATGCACTGCCCCGCCCATCGAATGGCCTGTAGTATTCTATCCTGAAATCAGGTCTTTCCTTCTGCACCCTGAGCAGGACCCTGGAATAGAATTCAAGTTCCGAATGGTTTATGAGAAGGCGTCCGTAATTTCTTCCTTTCCTGATGTACATCTGGTCAACTATTGCAGTCTTGAACATGGACATTGCAGTCTGCATGGGACCCCCATACTGCCCCTTCAGCTGGTCCATTCTTCTCCTCACCTGCCACAATCCATCCTGTAGCTTGGCACCTACCCTGTTCAGGAATATCTTCTTTTCCGGGTCATTTTCGGAGCCCTCCGGCAGGAAAAGATTCAGGAACATCTGCCCGTCAATGAAAACTGCGCTTTCCGGCGCCATGAATGTGGATGCCCATATGAAGCGTGAATCCGGTTCGCTGATGCCTGGCCTTGACATGAGAACTTCGAAGTCAAGCAATTCATGAATCTTTTTCAGCCCCTTGAAGGCATGGCAGTTTTTCTTGTCCATTGAGGTCTCCACGAATAAACATGAGGTTAATTACTTTTGCACAGGCTCATTCAGAAACCTGTATCATGCGCTCTGGTTACTCTTCCATTACATACTCCATTTGGTAATCTGTGACTTCAAGCAATTTTAAATCCCATTTTGTGAAATCTGTCATAATTCCCTTCAGCAGCCTCATCAGTGCTGAAGTCTGCTGAACTGGCACAGGGGTGACCAGCCTGATGGCATCCGGGTACGCTATCCCGTAGAGACAATACAGCACTATGAAATCAGTTGCAAGCCTGGACACCAGCTGTGTTATGACTTCGTTTTTAGCCCAGAAAGCTGTCACTTTGCCTGAAAATTCCGAAACATCACTGGTTTCCAGAATCTCCGGAACCGGGTGATCCCCAGCGAGTGCCATTCCCTTGACTCCACGCTCATCAAGGAAGTCCGAGAGTATGAATGGCATTTCATGAGTTGGATTGGGTAGATCGGTATTCCCGACTGGCCTTGAAACCTGAAGAGTCACCATTGCAACCTTGTCCCTGGAATTTATCCAGTCATAGATTTTGGAGTGTCGATCCAACTTGCACATGTATTCCACCCTGTACCCGTCAGCAACGTCTGAATAGGTCACAATCAAGGATGAAATGTCCATGAGATCCTTTGAATTGAACGTGAAATGGGCGTTATACCTGCCCCTGTGGATGTAAGAGTAATTCACCATGAGGCTCCTGAAGGTGCTCACCCCCAGATGGAGCGCCCGTATACGTCACTGAGCTCTGACAGGTTCCTCCTTACCTGCCACAGGCCATCCTGGAGCCTTGCACCAACCCTGTTGAAGAAGAGATTCTCATCCTTCTGGTATTCTGACCCTTCGGGCAGGAATAGGATAATCGAAACGTTGCTGTGAATGAAATTGATTCCGACCGGAGCCCTGAAAGTGGTGGCCCACATGAAATTGGAATCTGCCTCCCTGATTCCTGATGTGGAAATCATGAGTTCATAATACATGATGCCAGAGATCTTGTCTAGAATTTCGGAGGCTAATGAGATATTTTTTCCCATTACTGCAAGAGATTGACGCGATTACTTAATACTTTTTCGCGTTTCATGACTGGGAAATAATGATTGGGAAGCCATTCTGCAGCGTTTTCCCCTATGATTTCTCAGGAAATTATTTCATGATAGCGGGAAAATTGGATTTACCACAAACCTATCTTTTTCCTTCCGCCATTATGACTATCTGGTGCAGTTCCATTGGAAAAAGCACTTTCGAAATCCGGATGGTTGTATACCGGAACAGTTGCCCTGAACCTGTTTGGCGAATGCGGATCGATGGAGATGAGCATTTTGGTATGCTCATCCTTCTGGTTTGACTTCCAGATCTGAGCCCACGAGACAAAGAATCTCTGTTCCGGAGTGAGGCCATCGATTTCTGTTCTCATGTCTGGATTCTTTTCAAGGTGTTTCTGCAGTGCCTCATATGCAATGCTCACTCCCCCGAGATCTGCAATGTTCTCTCCAAGCGTCAGGTTACCGTTTACCCTGAATCCCGGTAATACTTCTAGTGAAGAATACAGGTCAACCAGTTCCCCTGCCCTATCCAGGAAGTTTCTCCTGTCTTCCTCAGTCCACCAGTCATTGAGGTTCCCCTGGAGGTCATACCTTCTCCCCTGGTCATCGTAACCGTGGGTTATCTCATGTGAGATTACTGCGCCAATGGCTCCATAATTCACCGCATCGTCCATTTCAGGATCAAAAAACGGTGGCTGCAGTATACCCGCAGGAAATACTATTTCATTGTCCGGCGGTGAAAAATAAGCATTTACTGTGGGTGGTGTCATGTACCACTCATTCCTGTCAACCTTTCCCCCAATCCTGCCCAGGGTCCTCTTAATCTCGAATTCAACGGCCCTCCTGATATTCCCTGCAAGATCATCCGCACGGATTTCAACAGGGGAGTAATCCCTGAATACTGGGGGATGGCCGATCTTTTGCCTGAATCTCTCAAACTTCCTGAGAGCGTGCTCCTTTGTTGCCTCACCCATCCATGGGAGGCCTTTGAGCCTTTCCATGAATACCTGCCTGATATCATTGATCAGGAACTCCATCCTCTTCCTTGACTCCTCACCGAAATGCCTCTTGACATAGAGTTCGCCCAGGGCTTCCCCCAGGAACTGGTCCACGGTGTGCACTGCCTTCTTCCATCTTGGCTCAGGAACTTCCTGACCCCTCAGCTTCCTGTTATACATGTCGAAATGTTCTTCTTCCAGTTCCGAAAAGAGGTAAGGGGAGGATGAATTGACAATGACCCAGTGAAAATACTGCTTTAGAAGCGGTAAGTTGCTTTCCGTGAAAATGGAGTCTACATAGTCGAAATATTCAGGCTGGCCAATGATCAGGTGTTCCATTTTAGGAAGAGATAACTCTGTAAGGTATCTCCCAAGGTCCAGGTTGGGGTATTTCCCGTCAAGAGCCCATAATGGGAAAGGATTGTAGTTCTTCTCTGCGTCCCTGAGATCGGCGGGTGTTCTGCTGTTTTTAGCCATTTCTGTTTCTAGGGCGAGGATCTTCGATGAGATTTCCCGGGCTACACCACTGTCCTGGCCAAGTATCCTGTAAACGCGTTCTATGTGGCCTGCATAATATTCCCTGATCTCTTTGTAGTTGCCGGAAAGGTAGTAATCCCTGTTGGGTAGGCCCAGGCCACCCTGGGACAGGTAGAAGGCATAAACTTCACTGTTCTTCTTGTCCGGATTGGAGTATGGCCTGAAAATTGCCCCGAGGCCTGACAGGTGGAGCTGGGAGAGGAAATTCCTGAGTTCGCTTATGTTGGAAACTCTTTCCAGCCCGTTCAGGAGGGGTTCAATGGGTGAAAGTCGGGCATCCTCTATTGAATCGGTGTCCATGGCAGCCCTGTATAACCTCCCTAACTGAGATGCAGTCCCGGAAGTGCTCTTCTCAGATATTTCCCCGCATTCTTTCAATATCTGCCAGAGGTCTTCCAGGTTTCTTTCCCTGAGTTCTTCGAAGGATCCCCAGTAGGACTTGTCTGAAGGGACCGGATTGTTTGCAACCCAGGTTCCTGCAGCATATTTGTAGAAGTCTGTGAGAGGATCGGCAGAGGTGTCCATGTGCTCTACTGAAAACCTGTATTTTCCTCTGGAACCGTTACTGTTGCCTTTTGCCTCTCCACTGTTCATTTTTCTAGAATTTCTGATACAATATAAACTGAACCTTTATGGGTTTGCATGAATTTTTATGCCAGATGCCATTTTTCCATTGAAATAGCTATTTCCACCTGATCTGTTTTCCTTTTGACAGTTCAAGGGCAACCAGTATTAGGGCAGCAAGCACGGCAGTCAGTGCGGCATAAAGGTATGAATAGAATTGTCCGAGCACAAAGAGGAACCCCATGACAATATTGGAGACGAAAAGCCCTATTGCCCGGCTGGAACTTAGCCATGACATCCATGACGATACCTGCCTGGTCTTTGCAAGGAATGCTGTCAGGACCGGTTCGAATGTTTCAACAGATCCAGTTGAGAAGCCCAGCAGGGCAGCACCAACGTAGAATACATACAGATCTGCGCCCATGAGGTAAGAAAGCCCGATGATCATTGATGCTATGCCTGCCATCCCGTATCCCAGGGCCCAGAGTGTCCTCAGCGGTTTCCTGCCCCTTAGTGAACCAAGGGTAAACCCTGCCAAGGCAGAGATACCCAGATAAATGCCGAAGGCAAGAATTCCGAAAACATAGCTTCCATTGCTTTCAGCAATCGTGACTATGGGGAACCCCAGCGCGTAATAGCTGAAGCCGAAGAGCGTGGCGGAAAGAAGGATCATCCTGAAGGCAAACGAATTGCTCTGATCCTTAGTATTCGCCTCTTCGCTCCCTTCTTCGTCCACCTCTTCCTCCTGTAATTTCCTGAAGGTTTCATGCTGCTTTGTCCCTGCGAGAACAAGCATAAGGGAAGATACCAGGATGGGGGCCGCCGTAACCAGAATTATATCGTCAAGCGGTGTGCCCAGCATTACAAGTATTATTGCATAGGAGACTGCTATTAGGCCGCCGCCTACATCCAGGGCATGAAAGAAACCGAAAATCTTGGGCTGGAATTTCCTGTTTGAGACCTCCACCATCCAGGCCCTTCTAACGGGAGACCTGAAGTACCTTGCCCACCAGCCCGCAATAAAAAGGGCCCCGAGGATGTAAATATTGTGGAAAAGTACGCTCACAGACATCAGGGGTATGAGCAGATTCCCAAGAAGAGCCATGGGTTTCTTCCCGAACCTTTCACCAAGCTTTCCCCCAAGGATTGAAAACACGGAACCAAGACCGTAGCTCAGTGCAAGGAGAATCCCGTACACATAGGGAGGCTCTTTCAGGTATAGTATGATGAGAAGGGGAAAGATTGCTGTTACCGCCTGATAACCCATGTCAGCGAAGAAAGCTGAAAGGGATAAGAAAAGGACGTTTCTGTTGAGCCATGCGCTTCCCGTGTCTTCCCTGGCCCCTGGTTCCATACAACAAGGTTAGGAGTTTGCCCTTTTAACATTTTTCCTGAAGTGGTCATCCCCATTTGTGTGGAATGCCAAGAAACAGCCTGGTTTCGTATCTGAGGGCAACTTGACCATCATGTGAATGCCTTGAAAACGCATCGGATATGGCCTGAAGCATCTCCCCATACCTGATGTCACCAGGTTTCAGGGCGTATGAGGCTGAGAAATACCTTCCTTTCACTCCTTCAAGGTCGAGTTCCTGGGCATTTTCCAGCGTAAAAACCTTTACCTTGCCGCCAAAAAATGAATCAATTGTTTTTCTATCCAGTGCAAGGCTGCCGGACTGATGATATCCGTTGCTGTAAGTTCTGCAGATGCTTTCATAGTCGGAATTGAAATCGTTGCTGGACTCAATGCGGTCATTCCAGATCAGCGCAACCATGCCTCCCGGTTTCAGTATCCTCATGAATTCCTTTCTTGTTTCCTCCGGATCAAACCAGTGGAATGCCTGTCCTGCGACCACAAGATCCACTGAATGCCCAACCAGGCCCGTTTTTTCAGCTGTACCTTCCATGATTCTGTGGCTCGGGTATATTTCCAGGTCAACTGAGGCCTGTAACCTCATTTCCGGGTTTGGTTCAATGCAGACAGCCCTGAAACCGTTCCTGAGAAAAAGCTCTGCCAGCTTTCCGGTCCCTGAGCCTATGTCTGCAACTACAGCTCCACTGCCCAGCGCCTTCTCATCCCGGAGGACATCAATTATGCCCTGAGGATACTGCGGCCTGCTCCTGGAGTAATCCGCGGTTTTGCCACTGAACCTCTCCCCATGATCATGTGCCATTTGTCTCTTACCCCTTCAGGTAATTTTCGCTGTATTTTTGTGAGTAATGAAGGGATTTCTTTATTGCCTCAACCATGCCAGTTTCGTCAGCAATCCACTTTCCGGCTATGTCGAATGCAGTGCCATGGTCAACAGAAGTCCTCAGGAAAGGCAGGCCAATATTCATGCTTATTGTCCGGTGAAAATCATATGTCTTGGCTGCAATGTGCCCCTGATCGTGGTACAAGGACAGCACTATCTGGAATTCACCGTTTGCAGCCCTGTGGAATACAGAGTCGGCAGGGTAGGGGCCGCTTACACTGTATCTTGACGATTCCTCCCGTATTGCGGGAGACAATATGTCAAGTTCCTCATTGCCCATAAGCCCGTTTTCACCGCCGTGGGGATTGAGGGCAGCAACCGCAATCTTCCCATTCTTTATCCCCAGCATCCTTAGTGCATAATCCGATAACCTGATGTATTTCCTGACAAGCTCTCCGCTGATTGATTCTATGGCTTTCTTCAATGGCATATGCTTGGTTAAGAAGATAATCCTTAGGTTATGGGTCTCAAACACAGTGGTAACCTCTGTTGATCCAGTGAGCCCCGCCAGCATTTCAGTATGGTCAACGTATTTGGATCCAGCCTGCATAATGGCCTCCTTGTTTATGGGTGCAGTGCATATTCCTGTTATCTGGCCGTCCATTGCAAGCTTCACTGCAGCCTCTATGCTATTAACCGCAATGGCTCCCCCAATTGGGGACACCTTTCCTGGAGTAATATTCCCTGCATCAGGGTCAATGTCTATGATCTTGAATTTTGAGGCTATTTCACCCCCTATGCCAAGTTTCCCAAGCACATCTTTGAAGTTCCTGCGATTGCCTATGAGCACAATATCCCTGCTATTTTCCTGCAGGCTTGAAAGGGACTTTGCCACTATTTCGGGGCCTATTCCCGCCGGGTCTCCGAGCGTTACGCCCACCTTCCAGCTCATAGCCATGTCAGGATGAATTGGTTATTATAATTCCCGCAGGGCATCAGGAAAAGAGCCTGCCGGAATATTCCTGCGAGTTGGGGGGCTTTTTTCTATACTCCTTTGCCAGCCTGGCTTCTTTCCCCAACCATTCCTCTGTGAGATGGAACCTGAAACCTCTATCTTCAGCTTTCCTGACGCTGAGAATGAAGTCTGTCACCGCGGAATAGCGAGAGTCTGATTTATCATGCCCATGGGATATCCTTGGGCTGATTCCAAGAGCTTCAGCGATCTTTGAGACAAGTTCGCTAGCTTTCATGGCATCAGGTGAAGCCCCGTTGAAAATCCCGTCATTTCTTGTTGTGGCAAGCCATGCAAGCAAGTTTCCAGCGTCCTCCACCCAAACGCAATTCCTCCTACCCTCCGGTTCCTGGAGGTGGAATTCCTCACCGTTCATGATCCTTGAAACGTGGTCCTGGAACCTCATGGTACTGTCGTCGTACCCAAGGACGTTCGGGAATCTTGCTATTGCAAAGGGCATTGGCGAGTTTTCCAGAATGTAGGCCTCAGATTGCTGTTTTCCTTCATGGTATGCCTTTTCAAGCCGCGGCTCCTTGCTTTCAATTTTGCCCGGATCAAATTCTTCCTCGCTCAGGATTCCACTATTCCCCAGATACACAGCAGCACTGGATATGTAAACGTATTTCCCGATCTTTCCGTCAAGGGCCTCCAGGGCGTTCTTCACGTCAAGGGACCTGTAGCCAATGGTGTCAATTGCAACGTCGAAATACGAGGTCCTCGAAAGCGCCTCATTCAGGCTGTCCCTGCTGAACCTGTCCATTGAGATGGTTGAAACCTTGTTTCCAAATTGGTTGGGGGAGTTGCCTGAGGTTGCAAGAGTTACCTCGTTTTCTCCAGAGAGGAGGCTCCTCACCAGCCTTCTGCCTATGAATCCTGTCCCACCCAGCACCAGTGCCTTCATACATATGTATTTCCAATTTCCCTTAAAAGCGTGTTGTTGGCAGGATTACAAAGTTTCATTTATTGAACTGGAATGAACTGGAAAATTCAGACCTGGCAAATATGCTTAACAAGACTATTCTCGCGATCAGATCAATTGTCATTGCGGTTGGCGCCACTGCCGCCTCATCCTTTGTAGGTGTTTACGGTGTTTACCTGGGGGCAACTGCCATTGAAATGGGATGGCTGCAATCCACCGCAAATGCCCTGGGAAATGGCGGCCAAATCCTCTGGGGCAGGATTAGTGACAAGGTTGGGCAAAGGAGGCCGTTTCTTGTTGCGGGGAGCATAATTCTTGCATTGCTCTGGTACTTCCTCGGCATAGTGGACACACCATTGGAGCTTATCCTGGTGTACGGGCTCGTGTCATTCTTCGCTGCCATGATAACTGTGAACTGGTTTTCCCTGATTGCAGACGAGACAGAGTCCAACGTGAGGGGCCGCTTTCTTGCAATCATCAACAACCTGAGTTCAATTGGAACCCTTTTATCGCTGCTTGTGATGACTTTCTTCTTCAGTGGCCAGGTTAATTCTGACATTACAATCGCATTCTTTGCTGCGGCTGGATCCTATGCCATAAGCGCCATCCTCATGGGAAGGATAAAGGAGACAAGGCATTCCACAAAGGTCGTGGGAAGCATACTGAAGACCTTGAGAAACCTAAGGAAGGAACGCCTCTTCTTCAACTACCTGATTGCCATGAATACCCAGGGATACTTCTGGTCTATGGCCTGGCCCATGTTTCCGATCACCATGGTCCTAGTGATGAAATTCACCCTTACAGATGTGGCATTTCTTACAATAGCCTCCATTGGGTCAACCATCATTATACAGTTTATCCTTGGAAGGGTCACTGACAGGATCCAGAGGCCTCCCCTCATTTTCCTGAACAGGATACTGCTAAGCGGGATACCACTCTTCTATGCATTCTCAAGAACCTTTCCTGCCTTTGTATTGCTTGAGATATACAGCGGCGTCATTGGAGGGATACAGAACATTGTCATGAATTCATATGTGCTTGACATTGTGCCGGAGAAGCAGAGGGCAGAATACCTTTCCATAATAAACGGTTTCAACGGCCTTATGTATCTTGCAGGGGCGCTGACAGGGGGATACCTGCTTTCCTACCTCATGAGCGGGCTTCCGCTTTATGAGGCACTGCTTTACGGGTATTTGATAGTGTTTGCCGGAAGGTTCCTCTCGTCCCTGTTGTTCCTTAGGCTGAAGGAGCCAGATGTGAGAGGCAGGGCGCCACTCCAGCTTTATGCCCTGCTGTTTAGGCTAAAGCCTCCGGGGAGCCCTTCAGGTGGTACTATAAGGTTCAGGTGAACTGGACGCTTCCGTCCTGAAAGATCAGGATGTTCATTGCTTTCTGGATTATGCCGTTCTTCAGGTCCCCTTCCACGGCCATCTTGAGCCGGGTCATTAGGCCAATGAGGTTGTCATTCAACCTTATGTTCATCTTGTCGGCCCGATCGATTATCTCCTTCACCGCATCAAGGACATGAATATTGCCTTCAATGTGCACCTCGTGTGACAGCTTCAGTTCCCTTACTGCGTTGAGGGTCCTGATGGCTTTTTCCAGGTTCCTGTGTCCCCTCTTCTCCAGGATTGAGACGTTCTGCCGCGTAGTGCCGATTTCCTTTGCGATTCCTTCAGTGGAATATCCCTCCTGCCTCAGTTTCATGATCTGGATCTGCCTGGATGACAGGAAGAGGTTCCTGGGTAAATTCTCATCTTGGGGCATGATAAATCATAACATTTTGCAAAATAATAATGTTTACATTTGTATAGATTTAAACAATCTTTTATATTTCGGATTTCAATAGGCATGGCATGAGGGGAAAGCAGGCCGGGGCGGTAATGGCCGCCATAGTAGTTGTGGGAATAGCGGCTTATGCAGGTTACAGCCATTACACATCTGGGAGGGCAACCCCCTTGATCGTATACTCCGCTGATGCGTATGTATCTGAGGCAAATTACCTTCTTTCCGCATACCATAATGAATCAGGCTTCAGCGTCCTCAATGCAAAAGGTGGAGGGTCGTTCGCCGATGCCCGCGAGATCAGCCAGGGCGATCCTGCCAATGCCTTTGTGTCAGTGTCAAAGAGCTCTTATAGCCAGTCATACCTGGGTTCGAGGTACTCAGGATGGGCTATCGCCTTTGCGTCAGATCAACTGGTGCTGGCATATTCCAATTCAACCCAGACTGCACTGGTGAACAGCATTGTGGCTGAGTTCGGCTCAGCACTCAAGACCAACAGCACACAGGATTATACTGCAGCCTACGAAAACCTCACTTCCGGTAAAGTTAAAGTGGGAATTTCAAACCCAAGCAGCGATCCCGCCGGCCTGAGGGGCTGGATTTCCCTGGAGATCGCAGGGGAACTTTATGCTGGAAAAGAATCACTATTTACGTCAAGGATCGTCGCTAATGGCGGGGTCTCGAACAGCACGAGCGCTGCAGAGCTAGTGACTCCCCTGACAACGGGAAATATACAGTTCCTATTCATCTACAAGTCTGTGGCGGTTTCCGACAGGCTTCCCTACATTGAACTTTCAAATTACACCAATTTTGGTAATGCCTCAATGGAGGGTTTCTACTCTGGTTTCTCATACAGTACAGCAACCGGTCCTGCATATGGGTCCCCTATTATGCTTCTTGTCACAAGCCTCGCAGGAAATGGAGCTGATACCGCTGCTTCGTTGAATTTCGCAGTCTTCGTCGTAATGCACAACAGCGAAATGGCTAAATTCGGGCTTGTCCCTATTGCAGTATCGCTGCTCTTTAATGATACTGCGGTACCGCCTCCGATTTCAGACCTGCTCAGCCAGGGAAAAATTACTTCAGCTGGAGCCATCTAGTTCCCAGGGGCACACTAAATGAGAGGAAGGGACTGGATATGGGCAATTTCGCTGATTTCAGTTGCCATCACTGCAGTTCCCATCGTTTTCATCCTCTATTACGGATTTATCGTATTCCATTCCGCAATGGGCCTGAGCGGTACGGTGTTTGTGTCCATCGTGGTAACCATTGTTTCCTCAGCACTCGCTGCATTCATCATATTCCTGGTGTTCACTCCCCTTGCATTTGAACTGTCCAGGAAGTCTCATGCTGTCTGGGAGGCAGTTTCAGATCTTCCCGCCTCCATCCCCCATCCCATTGTGGGGATAGCTTTCCTGTTCATTGGAAGCCCGCTAACTCCATTGGGAAGGTTCCTGACTTCCATCGGGTTCGGGCTTTTCAATACGCTTCAGGGGCTTGTCATTGCACTGAGTTTTGTTGCCATGCCCATTTACCTGAGATCAGCGCAGTCAGTATTCGCTTCATCCCCCATAGAGCCAGAAAATTTTGCCATGACTCTCGGGGCGAGCCGCATGAGGGTGCTCTATTCGGTCCTGGTTCCCGGGGCTTCCCGAGAAATCATCTCCTCCAGCCTCACAGCTATGAGCAGGGCCATGAGCGAATACGGTTCAGTGGCCATCATAGCCAATTATGTTCTCACATACCCTTTCAACGGTGCCCAGACCGTTTCTGTCGAAATTTACCAGTCGTATGGATATCTTGGGCCGGGTGTAGCAGTGACTTCCTCTGCCCTCATGATACTGTTCTCCCTTGCCATAGTCATCGCAATCAGGTTTGTTGGGGGAGGGAACCTGGTTTACAGGAACAGGAAAAGGGGATCTCACGGGAGGAAGCAGTAGATGATTGAGGCGGAGTTTAAGCTACTGCAGGGAGAATTCCAACTCAGTGCAAGTTTCCATGATGGGGGCATCACCCTCCTGACGGGCGAGAACGGCGCAGGGAAATCTACATTCCTCAATGCACTGGCAGGATTCATCCCGCTCCAGTCGGGCATCATAAGGATCAATGGGAGGGATATTACAGAGGCTGAAGTGCAGAAGCGTGGAATTGTACATATTTCTCCAGGCTCATTCATTGGCAACCTCTCAGTTGACAGGCATATTGCCTTTCCCGGTAAGCCTGATGGGAATTCCGAAAGGATCAGGGAACTGAAGGAGAGTTTCGGGATAGATTTCAATGGAAAGGTAGGAAACCTTAGCATGGGCCAGAAAATCCGCGTTTCACTAGCAACTGCCTTTTACAAGAGGCCAGAAGCAGTTCTCATTGATGAGGCCATCTCCAACCTCAGTGATCCATTTGTGGTCATGGATGAAGTAAGGAAACTATCTATTTCACTTAAGACAGACGTAATACTGGTCGCCCATTCTCTGCCGGATATCAGGGCAGATCATTCATACAGCATTGCCAATGGCATTATGCAGCGGGCATTCTGAAACACCCTTCAACTGCCAGCCTTAGAGAGAAATTTGTCTGCTTCTTCAAGTAGTTCTCTCTGGTTGTCGTATCTTAATTTTGACATGCACTGCTCATAATCCAGCCATTGAAATCCAGTGTGTTCAATGGATACTTTGGGTGTTTGGTTTTCCAGCGCCCTGCCAAGAAACATAACAAGCTTCTTGTGTATGAGTTCGCCACTTCTACGTTTATTTGCATACTGCGAATAGGACAGGGACCTGTCATCTGATGTTCTGGGGGGTGCACGGAACCAGTATTCTGATTCTTTCCTGAAGCCGTGGATAGGTTTCACGTTTAATCCTGTTTCTTCCAGGGTCTCCCTCTCAGCAGCCACCTCTTCTGATTCACCAGACTCTATATGTCCCTTGGGGAAATCAAGGAAACCCTCTCTCCTGTTCAGAAGCAGGTATTTCCTTGTGCCTTTCTCCTCCTGAAAAACCACTATTCCGCTGCTGACCTCTTCCTTCATGCAATCTTCCATGCAGAATTCATTTTAACATTTGTGCAGGAGGAAATGAAAAACCTCATGCCTTAGCTGAAAAAAGTGCAAAATTGGCACCCGAGTCAGTCCAGTATACTACATTTTCCAGGCCTGCGTCTTCTAGTTTTTTCCTGAAATCTGCAAGGGAATACTTGTATGAATTTTCAGTATGTATGGTCTCCCCCTTCCGGAAATTAACGGCCACGCCGTCAAGTGATATGGTCTGGTCCCTTGTGCTTTCCAGATGCATCTCAATTCTTCCCATCTTCTCGTTGTAAAAGGCATTGTGGCGGAATGCAGACCTGTCAATAGTGCATCCGAAGGTACGGTTTATCCTTTCAATGAGGTTTTCATTGAACTCGGCCGTAATGCCGCTTGGATCGTTGTATGCACGCTCAAGCTTTCCAATATCCTTCTTCAGGTCAACGCCGATGGTCAGGGTATCCCCGTGTGACATTATCCGCCTGCAGTTGCCAATGAACTGCGAAGCTTCCTCCGGCTCCATGTTACCGATGGTTGATCCCAGGAAAACTATGCTCTTCCTTCCATTTATTCCCAGCCGAGCCATTACATCATAATTAGTGTAGTCTGCGCAGATTCCCCTTACCACCAGTTCAGGGTAGGCTGATGAAATGTTCTTCACCGCAAGTTCAAGGGCTTCCCTGGAAATATCCACAAGTATGTATTCCACAGGGGACTTCACTGATCTCAGGAAAATTGAACCTTTGGACCCGTTGCCGCCTCCGAGCTCTATGATTGTTGATTTTTCACCTATGTAATCTGCGATGCCCGGTCCCTGCTTCTCAAGTATCTCGATTTCAGACCGGGTCGGATAGTATTCTTCCAGTCCAGTTATCCTGTCAAAGAGACTTGATCCCCTTTCATCGTAAAGGAACTTTGGGTGTGTTTTCTTAGGATCCTTCAAAAGGCCCTGAAGGACCTCAGTCCTGAAGTCAGAGAGTTTTGGCTTCAGATCTATAATCGGGTTAGTTCCCATTAGCTTCATCCCTTGAAAGCCTCAGGCCTGAGAACTGCCACCTGCTTCCAGGTGCATAGAAGTTCCTGTATGATATCCTTGAGTGGCCTTTGGGAGTGGAGAAACTTGACCCCTTGAGCACCATCTGCCCGGACATGAACTTGCCGTTGTATTCGCCAAGGGAGCCTTCCAGCGGCCTGAATCCTGGATATGGCAAATAGGCACTAATGGTCCATTCCCATGCATTGCCCATGCCGGAAATTCCGAAGGTTTCGTTGCCTGAAATAGGGGCAAAATATCCCGTTTCGAGCCAGTTTTTTTCGGCCCAGGGTTGTGAACTGGCTGCGACCTCCCACTGGGCCTCAGTCGGCAGCTTTGCGTTTTTCCATCTTGCGTAGGCGTCTGCCTCATAATATGAAATGTGCATTACCGGTTCATGAAGGTCCAGTTCCTGCATGCCGTATAGTGTGAAATAACTGTAATTTCCACTATTAATTTCCCAGTAAAGTGGCATTTCGATTTGATTTTCCAGCCGCCATTCCCATCCTGAAGAAAGCCAGAATTGTGGTTTCCTGTAACCGCCATCCTCTATGAATGCAACGAAATCACCGTTTGATACCTGGCGGCTTGAGATGGAGAAAGGAGGGACAATTTCGTGGTGGGCAGGCATTTCATTGTCAAAGGCAAACCCATGGCCATGGAAGCCAATCTCCGCTGTCCGTTCCTGGAAGCTAGTGAAATCTTCTTCACTGGCTGATGATCCAGGTTTCCTGCCCTTTGCATAAGCCGGCCTGTAAGGCGACTGGTAAAAGTTCCTCTTGATATCCATTAGGAGCAGTTCCTGGTGCTGCTGTTCATGGTTGATGCCAAGTTCCACTCTTTTAAGGGCCTCAAGGTCATCACCCTGTTCATTGAGAAGTTCTCCCAAGGATTCCTCAACATGCTTCCTGTAATCAAGCACAGATTCCAGGGAAGGCCGTGAGATGGTCGACCTTGAAGGTTTGGGAACAAATTCACCAACAGTCTCGTAATAGGAATTGAAAACATAGTCAAATCTTTCGTCAAATGGCCTGTAGCTCCTGGAGAACTCCCTAAGAATGAATTTCTCAAAGAACCAGGTAGTATGTCCAAGGTGCCATTTTGGAGGGCTTGTATCCTGAGTCGCCTGGACCATGTAGTCATCCCTTTCGAGGGGACCGCACAGCTCTTTTGTAAGATTCCTGGTACTGATGAATTTTCCCACGATGCCCTGAGCGTCTAGAATTCTTTCTGATCCCGCGTCATACATAAGTGCAGCCCCTCTGGGCACTTTGCAATATTTCATGGCTTTCATTGGTCATAACCTTTTCCAAACGTGCCGGCAGAACAGAATGTAAATTATACTGCCAAATCTATCCGATGATAAGCGAAAATGGATCAGGTGGACAAGAAAATTCTTTTCAACCTCCTTAAGGACGGGAGGATTTCCCAGAGGCAGATAGCACAGAATGTTGGAATATCTGCACAGGCCCTGGGCTACAGGATTAACAAGCTCATGTCGGACGGTGTCCTCAAGGGTTACTCACTCATTGTAAGCCCGTTGCTTGACGGGAAGGTTGAGGGCTTCGCTGCATTCAAGTCGGAAAAGGAATACAACGGTGAAGTTTCGTCCATAACCAAATGCCTTGAGGAAATCACCCTTTACGGCTTCAGGGGAGACCGGGTCGAAGAGGTGGAAAGGAAGATAGCTGAAGCGGGCAGGGAACTTGGGGAACCTGTCATGAAGTATATCCCCCCCACTGGGCAGGTTGGAATGAACCTCAACAGCAATGACAGGGAGATCGTCAGGCTCCTGAGAGAGGACCCGAGGATGCCTGTCACGGATATTGCTTCAAAGCTGGATCTCCCCTACATGACGGTAAAGCGCAGGCTTAACCTGCTCATCAAGAACCGGCTCATAGGAGTCGTGTCCAAGATAGACCTTTCCGGCGGGGATGTTGTAATATACTCAATATTCTCCCATGCTGTGAATGCACTGGCCCAGTTGCTAGAGCCCCAGACAATATTTGTCATCAGGGATGCCACCGCCGGTGTGCTATTCTGTTACTCAGAGAACCTGAAGGCTGCAAAGGAGAGCATATCCAGGGTCAGGTCCGTGGACAGGAACGCTGATGTGATGGTACTTTACGAATATCAGTTCTTCACCTGAAACCACTGTGATAAACCAACAATTTTACAACCATCGGGAGATGCCAGTGCATGCCTAGTCCCGGACCGATGCTTTCGCTGGCCAAGGCCATTCGATCATTCATCTTTTCATCACTGGCAATTTCCATTCCATTCTACGTTGCTTTTCTCGGTTACAGTGCCCTGGATACTTCAATAATAGTGCTTGTGAGCCTTGCGGTGTCGACGCTTTTCCTTTACCTGTTCACCGCAGCAAAGATGAGGATAAAGTCAAAACTTGCCCTGCTTTCTGGGCTGTTCAGCGTATCACTGTTCATACTGTACATTGGCAATGACATCTACTTCCTCATTCTGTCAATGGCCGTGGGTGCACTTTCCTTTGCAGGCAGGGACCTCACAACAAACCAGTCTCTTGAACAGTACACCATCAGCCTTTCCATAGAGGACCAGCACAGGAAAACCATGATGTTCTCTGTGTACAACTTCGCTTCCTATGCAAGCGGTGCCATTGCCAGTGCTTTCCTGTACCTTGACACCAGTGTGAGTTTTGAAACCATATTTCTTATTGATTTCCTGCTTTCGCTCCTCCAGGTGGCCATATACCTCTGGCTAAAGTTCCCGGACCTCAAGCCCAAGGCTCAGAAACAGGCCATAGCCGATCCTGAGGTGAGAAGGAACGTAAAAACGCTTGCAGCGCTATTTTCAGTTGATTCGCTTGGGGGTGGACTGGTTAACACGGCCATAATTACCCTGTGGTTCAAGGTCGTTTATGGGATAAGCCTCTCCGGTGCCGGCCTGATATTCGTCATTGTCAACATAGTCACAGCCATATCAGTTATCCTCTCAGGACGCATTTCCAAAGGGATAGGGCTTGTGCGAACAATGGTATACACGCACCTTTTCAGCAACGTTATGCTCTTTCTTGTACCGGTATTCCACAGTCTTCTCATAAGTGAGGTCTTCCTGTATCTCAGGCAAACCACCAGCCAGATGGATGTCCCTCCCAGGGACAGCCTTGTGAACACCATTATCCCAAGCGACGCACGGGTTGCAGGGAATTCAATTTTCCTTGGCGTGAGGAATGGCCTCCAGATACCAGGCCCTGGACTTGCTGGCATCCTGTTCGAAGTATTTCCCGAAGGTGTCTTCTTCTCGGCTGCACTCATAAAGATTGCATATGACATCGCATTCTTCGCTAGATACAGGACCTATAGGGTTTAGCGCCGAAAGTTTAACAGTCATTTGAAAATAACCCTCTGAAAGAAGGGGGAACCTCTCAATGAAGGGAAGGAAGATACTTGTTACAGGCGGAGCAGGATTTATTGGCTCAAACATGGTTGAAACGCTTATACAGGATAATGAGGTTATAGCACTGGACAACCTTTCCAATGTGGATGAGAGGTATGTTGAACCTTTCAGGAGCTCAGGAAATTTCAAATTCATCAGGGGAGACATAAATGACCTTTCATCTGTGCCCGGGCTGGATGGCGTAGATGTGGTTATTCACCTTGCTGCCAACTCCGACGTAAGGAATGGGGCAGAGAACCCTTCAGTGGATTTTCAGAACAACGTTGCAGGCACATTCAGCCTCCTTGAATACATGAGGAAGAGTGAGGTGAAGGAAATTCTCTTTGCGTCCAGTTCCACTGTTTATGGGGAGGCCTCGGTCATGCCTACTCCGGAGAATTACGGCCCGTACATGCCAATATCCAGCTATGGTGCTTCCAAGATGGCGTGCGAGGGTTTCATCACTGCATACTCACATTATTATGGGATAAAGGGCACAATCTTCAGGTTTGCAAACATTGTAGGAAAGAATTCCACCCATGGAGTCATATTTGATTTCATCAAGAAACTGCAGAAAAACAACAGGGAACTTGAGATTCTTGGGGACGGCACCCAGAGGAAGTCATACCTGTATGTTGAGGACTGCGTGAAATCCATGATCTATGTGCACGAAAAATCCCAGAAAACTGACATATACAACCTTGGGAACCCACTTACCACATCAGTGTCAAGAATTGCTGACATTGTTGTATCAGCGATGGGCCTCGGAGATGTGAAATTCAACTACACAGGCGGGGTCAACGGCAGGGGCTGGAAGGGAGACGTAAAGATTGCCCAGCTTGGAATTGAGAAACTTGCCTCCACAGGATGGAAGAACCGGTATGACAGTGACGGAGCTGTGGTTCAAGCCACGAAGGAAACTATTTCACAGATGGGGCTCTAGTGGCACATATGTCGGAATATCCAATGGAGCAGAAGCTCATCAGGTGGATAGAGGATCATTACACGCAGGCTAAGCATAACCTTTCAAGCAGCGGCCTTGAAGAGCCGGATTTCGGAACCCTTGGAATCAATACCTCCCTTGAAGACATGAAGAAAGACCATATTGATCCGAAGAGCTTTATTAAAGAAAGGCTCTGCAAACTCTACGGGTTCCCAGAGGAGAACATTTTCCTCACAACCGGGGGATCAGAAAGCATAAGCCTTCTCAGCATGGTAGCTCAGGCGAAGCACCTTCCTGTTTTCATAGGGCAACCAGAATACGAGCCTATTTTCAACGTTCCGCAGAATATGGGATTGGATACTGTTCTTGCACCTTTCCAAAACATAGAGGAGAAGATGGCTGCAAGATCGGGCCTAAAGGCGTTCTTCTTCTCAAACCCAAACAATCCCACCGGAAACCTTCATGACCCTGAATTCCTCAAGGGCATCAGGGAGAGGCAGTTCAGGAAAGGCGGATTCATGTATGCTGACGAGGCATTCCTTGAATTTACTTTCCGGAAGAGGCCCAACAGCTTCTATGAAAACTCTCCGGAAATCATAATCAACGGCAGCATGACAAAATTCTACGGTTTCTCGGGCCTGAGGGTTGGATGGATTGTTGCCCCTCCGGAGATCGTAAGGGTTCTCAGGGATCTCAGGAACATAACCGGCATCAGGAACCCGGAGTTCCCACTCTGGATTGCCGGGCAGTTTCTCGACAGGAGGGACTGGTTCACCAAAAGGGCAAGAAGCATCCTTGAACCAAATCTGGAGTATCTCCGTTCTTACATGAAGGGGCATGGTGACCTTCAGTGGGAAGAGCCTCGAAGTGGTTCATATTGCCTTGTGAGGTACAGCTATGACATCAGTTCGGAAGAGTTCTGCCAAGGAGCCCTGGAAAAGGAGAAGATCCTCATCTGCCCAGGTGATTATTTTGGTGCGGGAAAGAGCTTCAGGCTATGCTTTACAGAGCAGCCGCAGAAGTTCAGGGAAACGCTGGACGCACTGGATTCCTACCTGAAAACACTTCACTGATCCAGGTATTTCCTGAACCAGTTGATGCTTTCCGTGATATATTGCTCAATGTGCTTTTTCTCGGAGAAGCCATGGCCCTCCCGGGGGAAGAGGAGGAGCCTTGTTGTCTTCCCGTGGTCTTTCAGTGCCCTGTAGAACTGGTGGTATTGGGACACCGGGACACATGGGTCGTTGATCCCGTGCATAAGTATGATGGGCGTCGTGACGTTGGAAATATACCTTATCGGCGAAAACCTGCTGAACAGCTTCCCGGTGTAAGGATCATCGTCGTAATGTATGCGGTCCCAGTCCGGAGCGAAGTTAGTCCCGTGGAAGCTGAACCAGTCTGCGATCCCGAACAACCCTGCTGCAGCGGTGAACAGGTTTGTCTGCGTCACTGCCCAGGATGCCATGAAACCTCCGTATGACCCGCCCACGATGAATATCTTTGTTGTATTGAGCTTTCCTGATTTCTTCAGGCTTTCGATTCCAGACATGATGTCAGTGAAGTCATTTCCTCCCATATCCCCGCGGTTTGCCTCGGCATATTCCCTGCCAGACCCGGTGCTGCCCCTGTAGTTCGGGGAAAATACCGAGAAGCCGGCACCAAGATACACTGTGCTCCTGTCAATGAAGGAAATGGTTGAAGCCGATGTGGGCCCTCCGTGAACATACACCACTAGCGGCTTTTCCGGGCCCAGTGACCTGAGGATACCATAGATTTCCATTCCGTCCTCCGCCTTCCACTTTACCACTTCAGCCGGATACTTCTCCAGATCTGAGAGGCCACTGTTGAAGCTGCTTATCTTCTCCGGTTTTCCATCATGTCCCATGACATATAGTTCAGGCAGGTTGTTGCCGTCTGTGTAACCGAAAGCGTATTTCCCGGATGAGAAGGAAAAACTTGGATTGAAGCCTGAAAGCACTGTTCCGGTGCCCTGCCAAATGTCCCTGAATTTCCCGTCGTACTCTGAAATGCCGAAAATGCCCTGCTGCAACCAGAGGAGGGCTATTCTTGAGTTATCCAGCCAGGAAATATCTGAGTAACTTCTTTTGTGCCCTTCGGTGAGGTTGACATGGCTGCCGTCCTTCAGGGAATACTTTATTATGTCTCCCATGGTGAGGCCACGGTCGCTCCTCAGAGACTCAGCAAACAGGACGCTGAGACCGTCAGGAGAAATTTTAGGGCGCGCAAGGCTCCTGAATCCCGGATCGTATATCTGGGACAGCTTCTTTTCTTCCAATGCGAGAGAGTAGAGTTTTGACCTGAACCATGACCATTCATACGGGTCGCTGGATGCCACGAGTACAGCAGTATTCCCAACTGAGTCAAACTCCCATACCTGGAGGTTCTCGGTGAGCTTCCTGAAACCGGAACCTGGGAGGTACTGGTACAGCGAGCAGTATGGCTCTTCCTCCTCGAAGAATGTCCCATCCAGGCCCTCGTCGTGCTTCTTCTTCAGTTCCGGTTTTACAGTATCATTTTTGAGAATGAGGATGGAGTCGCCATGCCATTGTATCTGGACGGGGTCCCCATCAAGCTCAATCTTTTCTGTAATATTCTCAGTGAGGTTGTGTATCACAAGAGAGTGCTTCTCATCAGCCTTTTCAAGGTAGGCAATTTTGTTCCCGGCGCTGTTGAAAACTGGGAAGTGTTTTCTCACATTTGCCTCTCTCAGTTCCAGAAGAAGTTTCCTTTCCTTTGCAGAAAACACCACCACTGCAGTTTCTGTTGGGCTCTTCCTCTCGTGATATGTCCTTGAGACTTCAAGCGCGATTTTTTCTCCGCTCCTGTCCAGGAGGACAGATGAAATGTTCATTAGCTTCAGGTACTGCTCAACAGTGTGTTCATTCCCCATTAGGACATTAGCCCGGTGTTGTATTTTATTGCTGCGTTTACGGGAAAAGAGAAAGCCTAGTGGAAATTTTATTGGAGAATGGGCTATCCCTGAACATGGAGCGCAGGAGCATACACACAAAGGAGATACTGTTCCCAGCCGGGGAAATAAGAACCGATTCCATGCTTTACCGGGAGAAATGCAGGCTTTTGCTGCCGGAATCATACACCCAGAACATGTTCCTTGTCCAGAGCACTCAGTTCCAGACCAGGTTTTTCATAGCCTCTGAGAGCACGAGGAATCTTGAGATGATGGAGGCTTTCTTCTCCAGAATGTATGGGGCTGTCTTTGAAGATGCCCATTTGCCAGAAGTGGGTGGAAACAATTCCGTAATCCTGAAGAATTCCATTCTTAACCTCAGGAAGAGGGAGTTTTACCATCCAGGGTTTGTGCGGAATATCCTTGATTACACTGCAGTCGACAGGACAGCAGTCATCAGGTATTGTGTTTCTGTCAGGTCTGGCAGCAGTGGCAGGCGATATGGTGGCAGATTCAACTTCACTGTTACAATCGGTTTCGACTCAGAACACACGGAGAAGAAACTGTCCGACCTGCTTTCATATGAAATGAGGGCCATGAAGCATATTTCAAGATATTACATGAAAAGGACAAGGAGACCAAGAATGAGAGATAACCTTCTTTCGGAACCCTTCAATCTCATAAACTTCATAAGAGTCCCTTCTGATAGGGATATAGTGCTATGACAGGAAACATGCAGCGGGCTGTCAGACTGTTCCAGTGAAACTCCTGAATGCACGCCTGTAAAAAACCAGGGCTTCCTCATCTATGGTAACCTCTGACCTGGTTACCTTCCCCAGGAACATTATGTGGTCTGAGATCTTCTTTGCATCATATAGATCGCACTCTATGTATCCAAGTGAACCTTCAATTATTGGGATTCCATTGCTGCTTTCCCTGTAGGAAACATCCAGGAACTTGTCAGGGACATTGTCGCTTGCAAACTGCTTTGCTTCCTTTTCCTGGTTGAACTTCAGGATGTTCACAACGAATTTTCCTGTCTGGTTGATGGCTGTTGTGGTTCTGCCTTTCTCCATTACAAAGATGGCAATGAGAGGTGGATCGAGGGACACGGATGTGAAAGAATTCATTGTACCTCCCCAGGGTTTTCCGTCTAGAAGTGCAGTTACAATCGTTACACCGGTGGGGTATCTTCTCAGGATTTCTCTCAGGCCATTGTCTTGAATTTCAGCAGGCATTGTTAGCTCTCCAATTTCCCAGACCTTGGGCTTGCAAATGCTCCGGAAGATGTTGTTCCGGTTTGATTTTCAGTTGCAGCCATTGATCTTGATGATGGTATTTAATGGATCATAAATAGATTTTGACACGGAAGCCGCAAAATGTGGAAAATATGATAGATGGTAATATTAAATTACAAATGAATGGCTGCCCGCTCTATCTGAAGTGCTCCACAAGGGCAATGATTCCCGCAAGAAGCACGATTATGCTTGAGATAAGGTAGAAACCATCGAAAAGGGCGAATCCCAGGATTGCCGCGAAAACCATTACTACACCGCCCACAAGCCTGTCCCTTCTGGTGATGCCAGCTCCAAACAGGGCTATGAATGCCACCACAACCATGATGATTGAATTTACAACTGCATTCTGGAAATGCAGCCTTACAACTGACTCAATTCCGCTGATTATGAAAGAAAGGGCGCCGATTATGATCCCTATAATTCCTCCAAATGTTCCAAGTATTGATTCTGATCTGTTAGGCATGAAATCGCTCCGTTATTTTAGATTCACAATAAATATTATTTGGTACAGTTCTGTACCATCAGTTCAATGGGAATTGCATTTTCCGTGCAGATTCCTATCATTTTACAAATGTGAGCCAGTGCAGGAATTCCTTCTCCCTGCCCGATACGACACCAATGAATTTCTTTCCAATCTTATCCGTAATCTGTCCGGGTTTCCCGTCGCCAACAGGTATGCCGTCAACATTCACTATGGGGGTGACTTCAGCTGCTGTTCCGCAGAAGAATGCCTCATCACATGTATACAGTTCATCCCTGTGTATCTGGCGCTCTGTGACTTCAATGCCCATCTTGCCTGCAAGCTCGATAAGGGAGAATCTTGTAATCCCAAAAAGGATGTCTGATTCCAGCCCTGGTGTGGCAAGCTTCCCGTCCTTAACCAGGAATATGTTTTCTCCGGGGCCCTCGGCAATATATCCGTTCCTGGAGAGCAGTATGGCCTCGTCAAATCCTGCAGCATCCGCCTCACCAATGGCTGCTACCGAATTCAGGTAGTTGCCGCTGGCCTTTGCCTGAATGGGCAGGATATCAGAGTTGATTCTTCTCCAGCCTGCTACCTTGCAGGTAACACCTTTGTTTGAAGCATCGCCGAAGTAATTGTTGTACGGGACCCCGACAACAGCAACGCTGACTTTCTTTCCCTTAGTCTGCAGGGATATACGGTCGTCGTTGAAGAAGGCGAAAGGCCTGATGTAACAGGATTTGTAATTGTTCTCCCTGACCACGTCTATGATCCCCTGCCTGATCTCATCCCTTGTGGAACTTAGGGGCATCCTGTATATTCGTGCAGACCGCATGAACCGGTCTACGTGCTCGTCGAGTCTGAAAACTGCAGCTCTTCCCCCTGCATCGTAAGCCCTGATCCCCTCAAAAATCCCAGAACCATACTGCAGTGAGTGTGTAAGCAGTGGAACCTTGACATCATCGTAATCAGTTATCTTTCCGTCAAACCATATCCTGGAGTTTTCCATGCTTATTGGAACCCAATCTTTCCTATAAATCCATTGAATGCCGGCATTTGAATCCAAACTGTGCAAATAAAGTTTTAAACCTTACACACCATAAGGAAAGCGATTATGATAATAGTCCCGGCAAGTTCTTCCTTGGGTCTTGCTGCCAAGGTTGCAAATAAAATGGGAGCAACTCTAGCGGAGGTTGAGAGAAAGAGGTTTCCCGACGGGGAAATGTATGTCAGGATACTTTCTGAGGTTAGGGGGGGAGAAGTTGCAGTCATTGGAAACACAAGGAGTGATGCTGATTTTGTGGAGCTCCTGCTTCTCCTGAATGCCGCCAGGGAAGCCGGGTCTTCCAGTGTTACTGCAGTGGTTCCTTATTTCGGCTACTCCAGGCAGCACATGATCTACAAGCCTGGGGAACCCATTTCTTCAAAAGTCATGACCAGGTCCATTGAGAATTTCTCAGACAGGATCATTTGCGTGGAAATACACGATGAGGAAACCATTGGTTTCGCATCACACCAGTTCAAGAACCTCAGTCTAATAAGGACTTCCAGCGAATATTTCAGGGACAGGGAGATAGATCTTATACTTTCACCGGATGATGGGGGCTACGACAGGGCCAAGAAGATGGCGGAAATCCTTTCCATTCCAGCCTATTACATTGACAAGAAGAGGATTGATGCCAAGACTGTGGAAATGCACCTTCCAAAGGTAGACTTCTCGGGAAAGTCCGTGCTCATAGTGGACGATATTATTTCTACCGGTGGAACAATTATTAAAGCTGTAAAACTTCTCAAGGACAACGGTGCTTCAAGGATCAGCGTCAGTGCTGTCCATGGGGTCTTCGCCAAGGATTCGGACAGGATCATTGAGCCTCTGGTCGATCTTCTTGCTGTGTCAGACTCCATCGATGGAGACCATAGCCTGATCTCTGTTGCAGGCGATATTTCAAGAGCACTTTCGGGAGATGAGTAGGTAATGGCGAATGAATTGAAGAACTGCATGAGCCATGGGGCTTTCCGTGGCCCGGAATGCCCGGCATGCGGAAACCAGGGCAAGCTTCTCATGAGGGAAAGCGAAATAGAGGGCGTCGGAAGGATTATAGCCGGTATGCTCAGGCATTTTCCTGAGAACTACGGCGTAAAGCTGGATGAACATGGCTGGGTCAAGATATACAACATTGTGCCTGTGATCAAGGCACAGAGGAAGAATTTCTACTGGCTGACCCCATTCCACATTGAAGCCCTGGCCATGACCGATCCAAAGCAGAGGTACCAGGTCAACAGCAACCACGAGATCCGTGCAGCCTACGGTCACACAATACCTGTTAACATGGACGATCTCCCCACGGATGGTGTTCCATCAAAGCTGTACTACCAGACAACCGAGGAGGAGCTTGAATTCATCAGGGAAACCGGGATAAGCCCTTCTGACAAGAGCTGGATTCACCTATCCCTGACTCCAAGGCAGGCCTATGTCTCAGGGATGTTCCACATTGATTCACCCACTGTGGTGGAAATTGACATTGACGGTCTGAGGGAGTCTGGCAGGCAGACCTACAGGGCAACCGATGAAGTCTTTCTTGTTAACGAGATACCTCCAGAGTTTGTCGGTGAGAAAATAACGGATCAGTTTGAGCTTACTCCTGAAGAGCAGAAAGAGATAAAATGGGTAAGGGGAAGGATGGAGAGAAAGCTCAACAGGGAAAATTCTAGAGATTAGCCCTTGAATTGTGATCCAGGTATTTTTTCAAGGCATCCCTGCCTGAGACCATTGCTGCCCTGATATCATACTGAAGCCTCTGGATCTTTTCCACATCCGCCTTCCCTTCGATTTTTTCAACAAATTCCACACCTGCCTTCGTTGCGGCCTCAACGAAAGAGTGCACCCTGACACGATCAAGGCTTGTGAGGCTCCTCTTTGACATTATGACCTTGTGGTCTGCGGCGAGCTTCAGTGCAGCATCCTGATACTGGTATACGTTTGAGTCTATTTTCACAGTGCCTGAAGGCTGCAGGTTCGGATATGACACATCCGGCAGGCAGTATAGGGCATCGGAGCCTGTGTACTTCTTCCCAAGTTCCAGTTTTACGCCGAAATTCTGAAGGGCATTCTTGTAATAACCAATGAGGGAGCCAAATTCCTCCTTCTTTTTGGGGTCCCAATAGTCAAGGATCTGCCCTCCTATGCTATCCCTGAGGTCATATACAGTTACAGACATGCCAGCCTTGGCGGCTGTAAGGGCAGCTTCAAGTCCTTTGATTCCGGCTCCTACAATCTTTATCTGCCCGGCGTTCCTGGGGACCTGCACCTTTCTCAGTTCGTAACCAACATCGGGGTTAACCGTGCACCTTACCTCCCCGAACCCCAGGTCCCGGCATGCCTGGTTGCAGCGTATGCAGGGCCTGACGAACTCCGGGCTGTTCATGAGTTTACCTGCAAAATATGGATCTGCAAGGAGTGCCCTCCCTACGGCAACAAAATCAGACTTCTCAAGCACCTTTTCAGCATCTGGAAGCCCTGTTACTGATCCTACAACGATTGAAGTGATCTTGGGCTTCCTTGGAAGCTTTTTTGCGATGTGCGTTTTCTCACCGTAGAAGGAGGATGATGAGCCAGGCGGCGCAAACCTTCCCGCAGAGAAATGTGCATAGTCAATGCCCCTAAGCGATTCAGCGACCTCGAGGCCGTAATCCGGTGTATACCCGTCTGGGTCGTCTTCGTAGAGGCTCAGCCTGATTCCAACCGGGATTTTCACCTCAGATTTTATTGCGTCTATGATCTCCTGTGGGAATCTTAGCCTGTTTTCAAGGGACCCACCGTACTTGTCCTCTCTCCTGTTAAGGGCCGGTGAAATAAATTCCTGTATGAGGTATCCGTGGGCTCCGTGAAGTTCTATTCCGTCAAACTGTGCATTTGCAGCAAACTTAGCTCCCTTTACGAAGTCCTTCACCACGTTCTCGATGTCTTCAAGTGTCATTTCCCGGGGCGTATATCCCACATAATCTGTGGAAGTTGGTGCCATGGGGCCCTCCCTGTTTGTATCCAGGAAAGCCTTGCCGCCTGCATGGACAAGCTGTACGAAGGTCTTTGCGCCATGGGAGTGGATCCTGTCAGTAAGCCTTCTAAACTTTGGAATGAAATCGGGATTATAAACTCCTGACTGGTTTCTGCCTCCTCTGGAGTTGATGCTGTTAATGTAAGTGTATTCCGTGATTATGAGGCCGGTCCCGCCGGCGGCCCTCTCCTCGAGGTAAGCAATATGGTTTTCATTTGTGTTTCCGTCAGGATTGGCAAGATTGGATATCATTGGAGCCATGACAATCCTGTTCCTGATCTCAAGATCACCGATTCTTCCAGGTTCAGAAATCTTCATTGAGGGGCTATGTCAAAATGGTTCATAATTATGTTTGGTCCCAACCATGGACAGTCGACCCCTTTGCTCGATTGGCAGTGCTTCGGAGTTAGTCAGTTGTATTATCCGGAGTTATTTCCAGAATATTTTATATATTCCAACACTTATTTCATTGTATGAGGCGTTATCTTTCTTCGCCCGATATATACGGGAACAGGATTTCTTTCATCTGGAACGATGACCTCTGGTTGATAGAGGATTTAGGCACACCTGCGATCAGGCTTACTTCGGGATTGGGAATTGTCACAAATTCCAGATTTTCTCCAGATGGCAAATACATAGTTTTCAGGCTCGAGAGCGGCGAGGACGGGAGTTCTGCTGATCTCTATTCAATAAGGCTTTCAGACGGAAACCTGACAAGGCTAACGTACCTCACAGGAAGAAGCACCAGCAGGAGGATGTATACAGACATAGCTGGGTGGACTCTGCGGAATGAACTGGTCCTTTCCACTGACACTTACAGGCCATTTGGCGCCATGACTGAACTTTATTCTGTCCCCAAGGAAGGTGGGCCACTAAGCCACCTCAATTACGGACCCGCTTCAGCAATTATGTTCTCAGGGAAGAATATTGTCATTGCAAGGCATGCCAATGACCAGCCGCATTGGAAAGGTTACCGTGGAGGAACAGCTGGAGTCATCTGGAGGGGAGAGGAAAATGGCAGGTTTGAAAAGATAGTGGATCTTGGCCAGCACCTTTCTTCACCTTTCATGCTCTCGGGAAGGATCTATTTTGTTTCCGACCTATCAGGAACCGGAAACCTGCATTCCGTGGACATTGACGGAAAGGATTTGAAGCAGCACACCAAGTTCAAGGAGTATTATGTAAGGAATGCCAAGAGCGATGGCAAATTGGTGGTTTTCCAGTCTGCAGGGGACATTTACCTCTATGACCCAGTTAAAGGCGAAAACAGGAAGCTGGACGTGAAAATCCTTTCAGCCCCTTCTGCATTGCCTGACAAGTTTGTGGATGCGCAGAAGTATTTCGAGGATTACAGCCTGGACAGGGCAGGAATGGCCATTTCGCTAGTGAGCAGGGGAATTGGTTTCGTAACCACGCTTAAGAACGGTGCAGTGCTGGAAATTGGAGGTTCGGGTGAGCATGTCAGGTTCCCTACCTACCTGGGCGAAAACCGCTTCTTATATGTCTCAGACAGGGAAGGGAATGAGGACATTTATATCAGGAATCTTGACGAGGCCACCTCCAAGAGAATACCTGTAGGTAAAGGAATCATAGAAAGCCTAGCTGTGAGCCAGAAAGGAAATATGGCTATGTTCTCCAACAACAGGGGGGACCTGTTTTCTTTGGATCTCTCGAAAGGGGAGGGGGCCGTGCCTCAGGTTTTGGACCACAGCGAGGCTGGATCAATTTCAGAGATAAGCATTTCGCCTGATGGAAAATATGCCCTTTACTCATATCCTGAACTTCACCAGTCCCTGGGAAGGGGACCTGCCAGCATTATCAAGGTTTACTCAACTGAAGAGAAGAAGGCAGTACGGCTCACTGAGTCTGGCTCCACAGATTTCTCACCGGTTTTCTCAGGAGACTGTAACTTTATTTATTTCCTGTCTACACGGAGCCTGGACCCTGTTTCAGACAGCATTGTCTTCGATCTTTCTTTCCCGGTCACTACAGTCATAACTGCAGTACCTTTGAATTTCAAGGCTTCACTGAAGCTAGAGAACCTTCCTGAGGCCTTTGTCAAAAATGCCATAGAGGGCAACTATCCAATTGATTCCCTTATTGAGAGACAGAAAACACTTTCCATCAGGGCTTCAGATTATGACTCCCTCAGATCTGCTGGAGATGACCTTCTTGTAATAGACTTCCCCATAGAAGGGATGTCCAAGTATTACCTCTTTAGCAAGCTCCTGAGAAGCGGAAAGCTCCTTAAAGTGAATCCTTTCACGGGTGAAACTTCAGTGGTCAGGGAAGGCGTTGCAGATTACAGGATCTCGGGCGAAGGCAATGTTATTGCTTTCAGGGATGCTGAATCCAATCTCTTCAGCCTGGACCTCAAGTCACCGAACGGCAGCCAGAAGGAGCAGAAATTTGATTTCAGGCGCATAAAGGTGAAGGTACAGCAGGAACTGGAATGGAAGCAGATGTACGGAGAGTCCAAAAGACTTGTCCAGGAAAACTACTGGAGCGAGGACAAACTCAGCAAGGATTTCTCTTCGGCTTTTTGTAAATATGATGAGCTTCTAGGGAGCATATCGACCAGATTCGAGCTCTCTGACCTCATTAGGGAATTCCAGGGAGAATTCAGGACTTCTCATTCCTATGAAATCGGTGGCGAGCTTTCAGCATCCCAATCACTTCCAGTGGGAAGACTTGGCCTTGACCTGGCATACAAGGATAGAAAGTATGTGATTTCCCATATACTGAAAGCCAACCTTTCCAATGACGGCGAGAAATCCCCTGCTTATCTTGCAACCACCCCTCTCAGGGTAGGGGATGCCATTGAAAGTATAAACGGCATTGCAATAGGCAGCGAGACAAGCCCTGAAAAGGCCCTCCTGAACCATGCCGATGAGATTGTCGCACTCGGGGTATCCAGGGGAGGCCATAAATTCACATCCTACCTTAAGACCATTGCGGACGAGAAGCACCTTAGGTACAGGGAATGGGTGGAGGAGAACAGGGAATATGTCCACAGGAAAACCCAGGACAAGGTTGGCTACATACACATACCTGATATGGGGTTCAACGGTTTTGCAGAGTTCACAAGGCAGTACCCCATTGAGTCGAAGAAGGATGCACTCATTGTGGACGTGCGCTACAACGGTGGAGGCAGCGTTTCCCAGCTGCTCCTTGAGAAACTGGCCAAGAGAAGGATGGGCTACGATAAGCCAAGGCGCGGTGAGGTTGAGCCCTATCCTGCATATTCAGTGAATGGGCCCATGGTTGCACTCAGTGATGAAAATGCCGGTTCTGACGGTGACATTTTCACCCACACCTTCAAGCTCATGAACCTTGGACCAGTTGTTGGTGCAAGGACCTGGGGAGGGGTTGTTGGAATCAACCCGAAACACAGGCTTGTGGACGGAACAATAGTTACACAACCACAGTTTGCTTTCTGGTTCAAGGATGTAGGCTATGGTGTTGAGAATTATGGGACGGACCCAACCATACCTGTGCAGAACACCCCTGAAGATTGGCGCTCAGGCCTTGATACCCAGTTGGAGAAGGGCCTTGAAGTAATCGGGGAAATGATGGAAAAGTACAAAGAAAAGGTGGACTTCAGGGAATAAATCCCATTCAATCCTTTTTAGGAGACAACAAAATAATAGATAAGAAAGGCACTGAGAACGTATAGCCCTGCAATTCCAAAAAAAATCAGGGTCAGCATGAGCTGCTGCCTGTTGATGTATTCTACATCTTCATCTGTTACTTTCTCCCTGTGCTGCGATATGTCTGATAAATACCTCTTTGCCCCGAAATCCCAGAAAGCCCCGAAAAAGGCCACAAACACACCAATTATGATTATTATTACAGGCATTGGCCCGGAAAAAGAAGGTCCCTTTATAATCCGTAAGGCAACTGAAAGAATTATCAAAATAAAAAGGAGGAAAATGAAAGGAATGGACATCTGGAACATGACTCTCCTGGAGATACCCCTGAGTTCCAGGGCCATGTCTGGAGGAATTGGTGAACCCTCAAGATCTTCGTTGTCCATCTAAGGCGTCTGACTCCTCAAATACTTTATCTTGTTCCAGTCCGCCTCCAGTCTCTGGAAGCTCTTCCGGTTCCTCTATCAGGCCATTCTGGTCGAAATGACAGAAGTATGTAACACTATGCTCTACTCTTGCAGGCGGCTCCTCTGACTTGCAGATGTCCTTCCTGTATGCGCACCGGTCATAGAACCTGCAGCCTGGGACGACATCAATGGAATTTCCTATCTCTCCTCGAATCTTCAGATCAATTGACGCCCAGTGGGGATCCGGGATTGGCACCGCATTAATGAGGGCTTTCGTATATGGGTGCAAAGGTTTTGAAATTATTTCCTCGGAGGGCCCGTATTCCACAATCTTCCCAAGGTACATGACAGCAAGTTTGTCTGAAACATACCTGGCAGAGGCAATATCGTGGGAAATATACATGATTGCCATCCCAAATTCATCCCTCAGGTTGATGAGCAGGTTCATGATGTTTGCCCTTATTGAGACATCCAGCATTGAAATGGGCTCGTCTGCTACCAGGAAATCAGGCCTCAGCACCAGTGCCCTGGCAATGGAGACTCTCTGCCTTTCCCCGCCTGAAAGTTCGTGGGGGAATCTGTTGAGGTAATTCACAGCCGGCTTCAGGTTGGCTGTTTCCAAGGCTGCGCTTACCTTCTCTACCACTTCATCATATGTTTTGTACGCCTTGTTTGCATAGATAGGCTCAGCAACAATATCCAGTATTGTCATTTTCGGGTTAAGGGAATCATATGGGTCCTGGAAAATGAGCTGGGCTTTCCTCCTGAAGTTCCTGAAATGCGGTGTGCTTTCCCTTATATTGTGAAGCGCTATTTCTGCTAACACATCCGAACTCCCGCCAACCTGATCTATTTTATTGTGCCTTCTACCTCCCCTTTCGTCAATTTCCATAAAGTCCTGGGCGTTTGGATAGAAAACAAGAGAGCCGCTTGTAGGTTTGTGGGAAAGCAGGAACGTCCTTCCCAAAGTTGTCTTGCCGGATCCGCTTTCCCCAACCACGCCAATGATTTCGCTCCTGTTTAGTTTCAGGTCGATCTTGTCAACTGCCCTTACTATCTTTTCCCCGCTTCTGGAGAATAGCCCGGCTAGCTGGCTGCTGGTGTGGGTAAAATACTTAGTAAGCTTGTCTCCCTTTATCAGCAGCTCATTGCTGCGTGGTTTGGAGAAGAAGGTGTCGCTCCCTGTCTCGTCCACATTGATCTTCAGGCCCTGCGATTTGGAATAGAAGTCCTTGGCGAAATGGCAAAGGCTCATGTGGCCCGGCACAAGCTCGACAAATGGCGGCTTCTCCCTGTGGCAAACATCATCGGCAATGGAACACCTATCAGCAAAGTAGCAACCATCGTGCAGCTTAAGCATGTCCGGGACAGAGCCTGGTATGCCTGTTACCATCTTCCTGGTGTTCTTTATGGATGGATAGCTTTCAATGAGGGCTTTCGAGTATGGGTTTCCCTGGTGAAGGTATATGTCTTCGGGAGCGCCGATTTCCATCAGCCTTCCGGCATACAGCACCGCTACCCTGTCTGCGAGCTGGGAAACAACACCAACATCATGGGAAATTATAACCATTGATCTTATCTTTCCCGATTCCCTGAGTTCCTTCAATTCACGTATGATCTTGGCTTGGGTGATGACATCAAGGCCCGTGGTTGGTTCGTCCGCGATCACAAGAACCGGGTCTAAGGCAAGGGCCATGGTTATGACTGCCCTCTGCTTCATTCCTCCACTGAGTTCATGTGGGAAGGAGTCCAGGAACTTTGTGTTGAAACCTGCAACCCTGCTGGTCTCCATTATCCTGTTGTCGATCTCTTGCACCGACAGGTCAGTGTGTATCTGGAATACTTCCCTGATCTGTTTCCTCACTGAATAAACCGGGTTAAGTGAGTTCATGGCGCCCTGGAATACCATGGAGATTTCCTTCCATCTCATGGTGGCCAGCCTTTGGTCAAGAAGCATCCTCCTCTTCCTGGAAAGGTTGAAATAAGCCCTTCCTGAATTTTCTGAGTCCGTTACCACCTCTCCCCTGAACTTAAGGCTGCCTGTTACGTTTGCATTATCTGGTAGAAGGGACATGATGCTCAGTGCAAGTGTTGACTTACCAGATCCGCTTTCGCCAATGATCCCGAGGATCTCTCCCTCCCTGATTTCGAAGCTTACGTCATTAAGTGCATTCACGTTTCCGTCTGCGGTTGCAAAGGAAACCGAGAGGCCATTGGCCTCCACAAGAGTTTGTCCGGGATTTCTGTTGTATTCATCTGTCATTTGAATTATCTCCTTCTCAACCTCGGATTTGCCACTTCATCCATCCCTCTGGACACGAAGATGAAGGCGAATATGAACATGGTCAGGGCTATTGACGGGGGCAGGACCCACCAGGGAGCCCTCACAGCTAAGAAGAAGTTTCCCAGCATTGGCGAGAGCATTCCTCCCCATGTTGCAGCGGTCAGCGGCGCTATTCCAAGGAATTGCAGTGTCGATACTCCGGCTATGGCCCCGCTTATGGAAATTGCAAGCAGGTAAAGTAGCAGCGGGAGGATGTTGGGAAGGACATGCCGTCTGAGTATGGAAGGGGTTCTTGCTCCTGAGAGTTTGGCTGCCTCGACAAAAGACCTTGATTTTATCTGCCGTACTAGGCCTATGAGGGTGAACGTGGTGAAAGGCCATGATATTACTGTTACGATGAATATCAGGGTCAGGTATCCAGATCCCAGCACTGATGCCAGCGCAATCAGAAGTGCCAGCCCTGGTATCAGGAATATTGTCAGGGATAGTGTCTCAAAGAAGCTGCCGATTACGCCGCCCATATAACCTACAATCATCGCTATGAACAATCCTATGACGAGAACAGCAAATCCTATTGAAAGGCCGATTTCCCAGTCTATGCCGAAACTCTGGATGAACTGGCTGAACACATTCTGCCCGTCAATGTTCGTACCAAGCAGGAAGACATTGCCAGTCGGAGTGTTCAGTGTCGGTGGGATCGGGTTTAAGTCGTGGGCCGTTGCATCGTAGGCGTACATGTAACCGGACTGTGATATGATTCCTATCTCCTCCCTGCCAGTACTTGAGTCGTAGAACAGCAGGGGGCTGGTTATGTTGCCCTTATGCGACAGGATAGCCGACCATGTATAGGGATAGCCTGATATCGGAGTCTGCATGGATATGAGAAATCCCTGGTTTGTCCCGAAGATGTATGTTGCGGCGGATTTGTCATATATAGGTCTGACGTCGTATGAGCCGTGCCCTGATATGAGGCTGAATTCTGATGTCACGAAGGTGCCGTTGGAATTCTGGCTCGTAAGAAACGCGTGATTGGCTGTCTCGGTTACAAAGGTGGAGGGAAAGCCTGAGCTGCCTTGAGAACTGTCAAGGTAAAGTATGGGGTGTGTTGTGCTGAGAACCTTATATGCAGTTCCATTGGACAGGTATATTCCATACACATTATTGTTTGCAGTTGCTACAAATGCTGAATTGTAAGAGCCCTGCTGGTACTGGTACTTTGAGGGGATAAGGGGGGCATTCAATGTGACAGGGGATGCAAAGGTCCTGTTCCATACAATTGAGCCCGAAGATGCAGAATACTCTCTTGTCTGGTTTCCCACAGAAACAATGACAGAGGCGCCGTTATCGCTCGTGAAATAGGAGCCGTAGAAGCTCATTTTACTGGGCTTGATGGACTGTGACAACTGGGTGCTCCATATCTTGTGCAGTGTCGGATAAATGCCAAATTCATTCAGGTAATAACCTGAGGCATTATGAGTTTCTGTGAACAGCTTGGCAATGGTGCCAAGACCAGGCGCCACTGAAGAGACGTCATAAAATGGAGTTGTGCCTGGCTGGAGCTGTGAGATCTGCTGAGTATTGCTTATAGGTGTGTAAACCAGCGTGCCGTTTTCAGGCAGGGACTGGTTCGAACTCAGCATTGGTGAGCCGTAGCCTACCTGGCCGCCCGTCCATGTTATCTCAGAGAGAGCCATAGTCCCATTTGAAGTGCCCCAAAGCAGGAAGTTCTGAAGCACCAGTGCCCCTCTTGCCCCAAACAGGGTATTGTAATTGGAAAAAGACACTATAGTAGGATCCAGGAGGGCATTTGATGAGTTCACGGAAACCGTTGTCAGCAGAGTGGTCGAATTTATCGGAGTCGATGATGACCCACCCAGTCCAGCAGCATATATCTTTCCATTTGTTGTAGCAAATGAGACAATGTAACTTCCAGTTGTTACGCTGGAGGACGCGCTCATTGGCAAGAATTGTGAAGACCCCAGGTCGGAAGTCAGGTTAACTTCGAATCGCATATTCGCAGCATGTGTATCCACGGTTGGTGCGATATAAGAATAGGGTTGGGGCGCAATTATTGGTGAAATAAGCGCAATTACCCCGAATATTATGAGAATGTAAAGGCCAGCTTTTCCGTAGTTCGATTTATGGTATATCTTGAACTGCTTCTTGAAGCGGTTTATGGCATCACTTCTTCTCTGGGACTTTATCTTTTCAAACGTTTGTGGTCCTTTGTTTTCTTCATTTTCAGTCAAAATTTATTCACCTAAACCTTTACTCTTGGGTCCAACCATGAGTGGATGAAGTCCACTATTAGGTATGCAAATATCGTAACCAGGGAGAACAGGAAAGTGGCAGCTTCTGATAGGGGGTAGTTTTCCGATAGTGTCGCGTTGTACAGCTCCAGGCCAATGCCGGGGTAACTGAATATAACATCAACTATCAATGCGCCACTGGCTACCAAAGCAAATTCCAGAGCCATCCTGGTGGAGATGGGGATCATGGCATTTCTTGCGGCATGCTTTCTTAGAATGCTTTTCTCGGGGACACCTTTAGCCCTCGCCGTGTTGATAAAATCTTCCCCGAGTATCGATACCATGGTAGCCCTCATTGTTATGAGATGACCAGTAGCACCTACTATGGCAAGGGAGATTAGTGGAAGCGACAGGTCCCACAGTATTGTAGTTATGGGGTCATTCCACTTAAATCCAGATGAAATGGGGAAGAACGAGCTGAAAGCCACTAAGTAGAGATACAGGACAATGCCCAGCACAAAGTAAGGAATGGAGCTGAGCACAAGGCTTGATGTCAGTATTAGAGACTCTGACTTCTTGTTCCTGAGCCTTGTTGTGGTGATTCCCAATGGAATCCCAATGACCCAGCCCAGAATGGTTGCAGTGCCGATAAGGGCAAGTGTGTATGGCAGAGCCTGTGCAAGCTCTGCACTTATGCTTGACCCATTATAGTAGTCGTAGCCAAAATTGGCTGTGAACATATCCTTGAAATATATTAAAAAGCCTGTAAAGGACCATTTCCCACCATTAAGACCAAGTGAGGCAAGCAGTGCTTTCTTCTGGGCAGCGGTTGCCCTGGCGCCGAGAGAGTGAAGGAATAAATCGGCAGGGTTTCCAGGCATCAGCCGATATACAACAAATATGATGATTACTGTGAGAATTATAAGGATGGCGGCTTGAAGGATCTTTCTTGTGATCAGGTATATATTCATGTGATTCTACCTCGCAAAAATAAATGGAAAAATAAAAAATTTATTGGGGAATAATTGATATTTATGCTTTTCCCCTTCTGGACAGCCCGACAGCAACTCCGATGATGACCACTGCAGCTACCACAACTCCAATCACAACATATGTGTAATTGAATGGGGCGGCTGGGGGTGCTACATGGTGGATTGAAGCTGCAGAGTAAACCATCATCGAGCTCAGTGGAGCCAAGCTCGTTGAGTTGTCACCCATTACAGTTATTACCCACATATCAGCCGGAACCAGAGAACTGGACTGGTATGCCTGTTTCTGGAATGATGGGCTTGATGCGTTGCTGTAGGTGTACAGGTAAGGATAGAAGGTAGCAGATGCCTGGCCCTGGGAGTTGGTCTTTATGGTAAGGCCAGGTATGTATACGCTTCCAAATCCACTGTTGGGGTTAGGTGCAAGTACATCGGTTCCATTTGAGTTAACAAAGTAACCTCTGTTCGCTCCAAGTGCATTCTGTGCCAGGAACTCAACCTCATAGCCAGCGATCGGCTTACCGGATGTCGCGTTTGTAACTGTTGCGGTAAAGGTGATGCTGCCGTTGTAGTTCATTTCAGTCGTACTGCTTGTCACAGTTATCTTAACAGCTGGTGCGCCGTTAGAAAGTTCCAGTGGCAGTTCAATAGGCTGCTGCGTTCCAAAGCCATCGTTTGCATTGTTAGCTGTAGTCCATTCTGCTGGAAGCATGTACCCGGGTGCACCTGTTACAGTGGCTCCAGATATTATGTCTCCAAAGAATAGATAGCTCTCGGCTATGTTTCCAGATGCCCCGAAGTTAAAGGTTGAGTTTGCTGACACCATGATAACTATTGTTCCATTGCTTCCGGTTGTGCCGCTGATTGAGGTGATCTGGTTGTCATTGTACATTTTTGTGTTGTTTACAGAGACGTACGGAGATGTTCCAGTTGAAACCGTCTGGCTGCTGGAAGTCGGGGCAATGACCACAGCACCGGTCAACGACTCAATATTGTACTGGAACCCAGATATTGGATTGCCAGCCTCATTTGTCAGGGTTATGGTGTATTTCTGTGGTGCTCCACCTTTCTCCAATGGTCCTATGTTTGACGTCTGCATTCTAACTGAATGTGGCAGGATATTTACCAGAACTGAACTCAGGCCGGGTCCGACACTTGAGCTGCTTGATGTTGCAACAACTGAAAGATTTACTGCACCGAGGTAGTCAGGTGTATATATTAGAGGCTGTGTGTTCAACACCTGGAATTCGTAGTTAGCCTGCCCATTGGAGTTCGTGGTCAAAGAGTTGCTGGTTATGTTAAGCAGCGCTCCCGCGGGGTTGACTCCTACGAAGAGAGATGCTCCGCTTACCGGGTTTCCAGAACTGCTGTCCTTTACAGTAATGGTCAAGTTGGCGTACTGACCGTTGTAGAGGATGTTGGAACTGGTTGTGACATTAACCTCAAGGTGGGATGTGTATGAGGATGTGAGCGGTGTTGCCCTCTTGTGGGTCGTCTCGAATGCATACCACATGTATCCAGTGTATGGGAGAGCGTTTGTTCTTGATATGTTCACGAATGTTGTGTTTGTGAATTCAAGGATGTCAATTGGGTAACCAAAGTTTATCATGGTTGACTCGACTGCTGATATTCCCTGTATCTGTTTTGATATGGCAAGCCTCTGGGCCAGGTTTGTTATGGTGTTCAGCTCAATGGTCAGGTTGTTCATGTAGCTGTTTATCTGCTTTCCAGTGTAGCTGTGGTCAGCAAGTCCCACGCTCTGTGCCTGTGAGGCAGTCAAGCTTGAGAACGGACCAAGGTAGAACCCTGTGCCATTGCCGAGTGCCTGGTTATAGAAGGCAAAGTAGTCGCCTGTCGGGTCACCGGATATTCCAGTAATTCCAAGAGATATGACGTTATAGTTGTAATCCAACAGGTTCGGTACCAGTGTGGTGAATGTTTCCTGTGTAACTGATGTTGGCACACCTACGGCAGTCCACCATTTCTGGATAAGCAGTGCTCCCTCTACTCCGATTGGATTTGAGGCCGCAGATGTTATCTGGATGTTGGCCTTGACGGGGTTGCCATTATAATACCAAACGCCAGAATGGTTGGTCATGCCAGGTATTGCCTTGATCAACGCTATGGCTTTCTGGGGATCGTATGAATAGCCCGGTGTCGAGTCGTTTCTCCACAGTGGGTCAGATGTGGGGATTACCGGCTGTCCAAGGACATCATAGCCAGATGATACCACTGATGCAAGATATGCCTTGTCTGTGGCATAGTTAAGGGCCTGCCTGAACTCAGTTATGTTGAATGGTGCGTTGTTTGCAAATGAATTCAGCTGCATGTATCCATAACCGCTGGACGGCTTGTGGTAAATATAAGTGTTAGGCATTGTTAGAACTGTTGGCACAAAGTTGGGTGTTACTCCCTGGGTAATTGTGTCAATCTGCCCCTTGAGCTCTGCTGTTACTGCATTGGATATAGACGTATAGAATGGGAAGTACAATGAATAGATCTTGGGCGTGTATTGCCTGTATGTGTTGTTGTTTATGTACTGTACAAAGTAGTGCGGGTTAACGTACAACTTCCATCCCTGGTTCTGTACCTCGTATCCCTTTGGCATTCCATATCCGCCATTCATCATGAACGGACCAGTTCCAACAAGTCCCGGTGCAAAGCCATCGGATGTGTAGTTAAGGTTCCAGTTGTTGTAACCAAGTGTGCTCTTTGCAGCAGCACTTGTGTTCATGTAGTTGAACTGGCCGGGTATTGTTGAGAAGTTGTGGCCGCCAAGTCCCCATATGTGATAAGGCAGGATCGGTGCGCCAAGTGTGTAAGTTGTGAAAGTGGCAGACTGGGAGCTGAGGAAGTACTGGACTGTGGTATTGCTGGTTGGTTCAACATTCACGATACTCTGATATGAACCAGAGAAATCTGTTGAGCCCTGAAGCATAAGCCATGACCAGACAAAATCTGCTGCTTGAACTGTGTGGGTCTGCATTTGAATATTGTTAGGGTACCTGAAAGTATGTGTATAATGGGCGCCCGTTGTGTTGTTGGCAGACAACGTGTTGCTGTATGTATATGTCTGTGCGGCGTTTGAGCTGTTGTAGTCAGTCCACTGGACTCCCTGCCTGATGTGAACAGTCCATATTACATTGTAATTTGTCCAAGCTCCAGTTAGCGGGTCGAAGGTAGTGTTGTTTCCAGTAAACTGTGTTGGACTGGCTGTTGTCTTGTTATAGACAGAATAGTTCCAGCTAGTTGCAAGCCACGGAACGTTGGTTCCGTTTGGAAGAGTCTGTACCGGTGAGTCGTAAATTTCATCCAGGAGAAGGAATGAGTACAGACTGGAGGCTCTAAATTCATTTAGGTGACCAACATTGTTTGTAGCTCCTAGAT
>JAKAUW010000055.1 GCA_021817455.1 Thermoplasmata archaeon
TTCCACAACATTGTTAAGTGCCCTCAAAGTCTCGGAAATGGGAGTCAGAGGGTCCCATGCATGTACCTGCAGGAGATCTATGTAATCAGTTCCGAGCCTCTTGAGGCTGTCTCTTACGGATTGAAGTATGTGCTTTCTACTGAGGCCTGCGGCATTTGGGCTCTCGCCCATTGGAAACCTCACCTTTGTGGCGATGAAGAAATCATCCCTTTGCTGCCCTTTCAACCATTCTCCGAGAATCTCTTCGGATACGCCGGAATTATAGACATTTGCAGTGTCCATGAAATTCCCTCCTTTCTCAGAAAACCTGTCCATTATTGAGAAGGCGACTTCCTTAGAAGCATGCCTGCCAAAAGTCATGGTCCCAAGGCATAGTTCAGATACCTTTATCCCCGTCTTGCCAAAGATCTTGTAGTTCATAATTGCTTAGGGCTACACCCCTAAATAAAGGCATTGAATCCAATTTACCTGAACGCGGCCAGAGAATGTGTTTTCAGGCCAAAGATGAATATTTCGGGATTACTTGAAATTAGTTAGCATTTACTAATGTTTAAGTATACCTAACTAATCACCCAGAGTGAACAGCGACAGCCAGAAAGCGGATAAATCAGCAAATATGAAAAATAAGGATATTGCTGAATCCGTGAAGGGGGGTTTCAGGAATTTCTTCCACCAGTGGATCTTCTTGCAGATGAAGTTCATCAGGGAAGAGGGCCTTGCCATTCCACAGCTCTTCACTCTCAGATTTCTTTACTACAACAGGCCAAAGGACCTCTCTTCCTTAGCCGAGTTCATGGGTGTGAGCAAGCCTACCATAACAGGCATCATGAATACGCTGGAAAGGGAGGGTTTTGTCCGGAGGGAACATGACACAGAGGATAGAAGGAGAGTTGATATGGTGCTTACGCAAAAAAGCCTGGATCTTTTTTCAAAGTTTGAATCCCTTACCACATTCGTACTTGACGAACTTGTGGCTTCCTGCCCTGAAGATTCACTTGAAAATATGAACAGCACACTCATCTCACTGGGAAACCGGCTGAAGAGTTCCATTCACAGCTTAAAATAAATCAAGAAAAGGTGAACAAAACATTGAGCAATGAAGAAAACAAAGCAGATTACCTATCAATGGAGCAGTACAACAGAAGTTATGCCTTTAAGGTGATGGGCATACTTGTTGGCCTTGTCCTCATAGTAATGTACATCGAAGGCATGCTTACGCCTTCCCTGAAAAGCATAGTTGATACATTTCCCTCTGAACACATTACAGCAGCCCAGGTCAGCCTTGTGCTATCCATGTACATGGTGGGCGGAGTGGCAATTACGCCAATAGTCGGGAAGCTTGGCGATATTTACGGCAAGAAGAGAATGTTGGTAATAACACTGGTGATTTATGCTGCCGCAGTATCAGTTACAGGGTTTTCACCGACTTTTACTTTCATGGTGGTTTCAAGGACCATCCAGGGCATCGGGCTTTCAGTCATGCCTCTGGGGTTCGCACTCGTAAGGGAGGAATTTCCAAAGGAACTAGTCCCTAAAGCTCAGGCACTCATCAGCGCAATGTTTGGAGCTGGATTTGCAATAAGCATCCCCCTTGGGTCCCTCGTATCCCAGGATCTTGGATGGAGATGGACATACCATACGGCCATTCCGTTCGTGATTGCACTGGTCATTGTCAGCATAATTGTGATTAAAGAATCTAGGTTCAAGCGTCCAGATGTCAAGATTGACTACATCGGTGCAGTATTCCTTGCACTTTCCCTTGCCCTATTTGTCTTCGCACTTTCCGAAGGTGCTTCATGGGGCTGGACATCAAGCAGGACACTGGGTCTTGCACTTGGAGGCGTAATCTTTCTCGCACCATTAATCTGGTATGAATTGAAATACACAAAAAAAGGTGGAGAAGCTATCCTTAATTTCAAGCTGCTGGCAATCAGGAACGTCCTGGTTGCAAACGTGATACTTACCATAGCAGGTATTGGAATGTTCCTCTCCATGCAGGCCCTTGTTTACAGATTTGAGTACGGGTTCGGCGATGATATTCTTACATCAGGTTTATCACTGGTGCCATTCGCCGTAGGTACATTCATACTTGGGCCTGTTGCAGGCGTCCTGGTCTCCAGGACTGGAGTTAAGCCGCTTTCCTTAATTGGTGCTGTGCTTTCCGCGACCGGTTTCTTTCTTGAGGCTTCGCTCCCGAGCTATAATTTTGTCCTCGTCTACGAGTTCCTGATTGGTGCTGGCCTTTCTCTCCTCAATGGCACGCTGATCAACTTCATAGTCCTTACGGTAAGGCCCAAGGATATGGGGCTTGCAACCGCAATGAACGGGACATTCAGGTCACTTGGCAGCAGTATCGGGGCACCTATAGCCGGTTCAATACTGGCCACTTATGTTATATTCCTTCCCTCAGGAAGCCTGAATTACCAGGGTACTGCCTATACTTACATTTTCGTAATTGCAGCGGTTTTGTTCCTCGTGGCAGCTTTACTGGTACCACTGGGCCAGGAAGTTCTTGGGAAAAGAAAGAGAAGCGCTTCCATGCAGGTAGAATTAACATCTGGAAGCGCCCCAAGCCCCAAAAAGGCTTAAATCCACTTCCTAAAATTTCTTTAAATTTATTTAAAAATTTGAATCCGATTATAGGGGATTTCCGCCGGCTTCCAGTTCATGCATTCTTTCGTGTTCCTCGATCTCCAGGGGGTTCGATGTTCTGAAATCGTGTTTTTCGCAGTAATGTATGACGACTCTTGTTTCAGGATGGTTATGTTTTTTCCAGAAAGACATTGTCATTGTTAGTCACTAGCAATAAATAATGATTTTTATGTCATAAGTAAATCTTATGACAATATGATTTGGCTGATTTAACGGGTCATCAATTCCAACTGCCTAACCTGTTTCCACATCGGCTACGTGATCCAAGTTATTATTCTATTATGGGCCATCCTACAGGGGAAACTTTGCATGATGGCGAAATAGGTAGTAAGGTTGCAAAATCAGGAAGTGCTAATTCTACGCCTGAAAAACTGGGAATATTCCATTAGGGCCCTTCTGACTGTTTCTTTTTTTGAATCAGCATCACTAGAATTGAACCTGCTAATGTCAGCTATCATGGAAACCAGTTCCTCATCGAGTTCCTCCCCTTTAAGGATCATCCGTATTGCAGAACCGATCAACAGAATATCATGGTCTATAGACAGCTTCTCCTCAATATTTGAGAGCCTCTCCTCCACGAGGGAAAGATCCATCTGGGAATCCTCAGCCAGCCTCTTCATTCTTCCAATGAGTATTTCCAAGCTTCCTGCCTTTGAACCCAGACGTGATATCTCATCTTCTAATGATGACTTTTCATGTTTAAGTGCTTCAATCGACATTTCTATGGAGATTAATTCTTTCTCACCTTTATCTCTCTTTGAAATCCAGGAAGCAAATTCTTGCACCAGAGAATCGATTGACTCTCCGCCAAGCAATTCTCCATAAGCTGAAAGGGCTTTTTCTGCATCTTTCATCGCAATGCCAGGTTTACTGCCAAGTAAAGGAGGTGGCGAGTTTTCCACAGATTCCATGGAATTATCTGAGGGCCTCGCCTGTTTCTTCAGACCGTTGCCTGACGAACTTTTTATTTTAGCGGACATCTCGTTTAGAATGCGATTAACACTTGTTACTGATACTTCATAATCCCTGGCAAGCTGGGCTTTTGACCTACCTCCATTCTTGTATGCCCGAATAATGGCGTCCCTGGTGTCCTTCGGTATTTTGCCAGCCAACTGTATCACATTAGAAAGCCATGAGATCAGATAAGTTCTTCTGGAACAGAGATATGAAAATTCTTCTGCATAATTTTAAAGAATTTGGTAAGTGGACTTGCATAGAGGCCATCCTAAATTCCAACATCAGTCTTTGTGGCTCATTAGGTAACCTGAGAGGGCCAATGCCCAGAAAAGTATAGGATATACAATCATGCGCTCCATTCCACCGGGGCCAAGCCCATACGTTCTACCTGTTGCATATAGAAAAATAGAGGCCAGTACGAGAACGCCAACAATTGGGGAAAATATCCTGAGGGGCGTTCCCTTGTGTGTGGCAAAAAGCAGTGCGCTAATGCCTCCAAATATAAAGGCTATGAATGCAAAGTAGGAATGCAAGGCAGCGTAATGCACTATATATGGAAATATTCCTACCCCAAATGCTCCTGCCCCCACCAGTACCAATGTTGCCTGCCAGGCTTCTCTTTTCACGCCGGACAGTAAAATGATCCCCGCAATAACAACCAAAGCCCCCATTAACAGGATGGAATAATAGAAAATATCTCCATGTGGCCCGATACCAAGACTGCTTATGGAATTCAAATTAAGAGAATAGGCCGGATTCAATGCCTCTGTAATAAGGATGGCCATAGAAAACAGAAAGACCCCGAGGAAGATCAGAACCCCTGCACTCCGATGATTATTCATTACTGAAGCAAGGCGAACAAATTGTCTTAAATTTTTCGGTACAACCTATAATCATTATCAATATGGTTTTTGGTTTTAAAAACTAATTAGAGTCTTAAATAAACTTCCAGGGAATTGGAAAATTCTTTCATTCCCAAACTTTTGTATTTTGGTTGGGAAAAGAAAAATACCTCCCGGGTTCATGCTACAAATACCTATAAATCTCATCCGCTTTATCAATATAGAATTTAAGGTTCTCTTCAGGATCGTGTGGGTAAGTGAACTCCAACTGTTAACACAGAAACAGTGGAACAACCTATCTCAACTACGTTCTACAGTTCTACCAGGGAATCTTAAGGTGAAGTATCAAATCTCGCCATGAATCTGATATTTCCGGAGTAGTTCCGGCATTCAAATCTTTCCACTATATGTTGAGGAGATCCGAATTTAATTATTCATTACCATAAGCCACTGGAGGGATTTGAACCCCCGACCTGCTGATTACGAATCAGCTGCTCTACCTGCTGAGCTACAGTGGCAGTACAATTCCGTAAGGAAAAGAGATATTTGAATTACTTATAAAAGCATCCTCAGAAGACGTCCAGTTCATCTTTTGCTTCTTTCTTATTCACCAAGCGTTTCTTGTTAAAATCAAAGATTCTCTTCTGTACAGCTATCTGAAAAGCTTCACCAATTATAAGGCCAGTAAGGTAAGACAGTATTACACTCAGAATAAGGCCTGCGGTGATATCGAAAAAAATAAGGAGATATAACCTCAGCACATAGGCAACGGTCCAGCCCATGGTTATCCAGATTGATCTCTTGTAATACAGCTGGCCTTCCTTTTCAAAGAATTTTAACTGCCCCCTGAGTGGCCCTGATAGTCCAATACCAATGGCAAAAAATACCGTACAGATCAGGAGGCTAACTAGATCAAGGTCAATGTATGTGACTGCTGTAAATCCAAGATACATCAGCGGAGAGAAAAAAAGACCCCCCTTGGTGTATTTTCCCCCTGAAGTAACCCTGAAGAGCCGCCGGCCAACGAACACAGTAACGAATGCTGCAAAGAATTCAATTTTGTATGTGAACAGGAAAGAATAAAACAGGGCCTCCAATGAGGGTATTGAAGGAGAGATTGCAGCCATAAGTTAACTTAGACATAAATACAGGTTTTAAAAAATGTTGGCATTATAGGAATTCCTTGCAGTAGATAGCGATCCCAGACGGGATTTTTGGGTAAAAATACGTGGATTTCTGGGGCATAATGCGTCCTTTCTCTACCATGGAGAGAAATACACTTTTTTCCCATTCAGGCATCAGGATTGCGAAACCCGATTTGCCTTTATCCACTTCTTCAACTGCAATTGGAACACTCTGGGTGTAATATATTTTTCTGGCAACTTCCTCAATCCCCATTCCCATTATCTTGTTGAAAATCAGCTGGTTTACAAGCCCTGGGTCGGCCTGGAATTTTATTTTCCCGAAATCCCCCAGTTCGTCAAATGCATTGTCCTTAGGAACCAGTGAATGATACTTGCCATCGTACACAGTTATTCTGCCAGGGAAATGATTGTGACCGACATCTTCAATTCTGAAATATTCACCAATTGGTTCTCTGATTTTTGAAAAAGAAAATTCATTGCTGATAATCCTGTGAATTCCTGATATCATAAGTGATTCCTGCTGAAGTGATGTTATATACGCAAAACTGTACTTCCAGAAATCCCGGTCCTCTTCTTTGCTATCCCTGAAGATCTCCATTGTGGCTTTAAGGCGATGATGACCATCCGCCACTACAGCTGTGTCCTTGCTTACTGCCTTTATGATTGAATCAATGGAATGTTCACCTCTGACCAAATAACAGGAATTACGAACCCCGGTAGGCTCCTCAAATTTCCTGAAGGGTTCAAGTTCCCTGATCGCGGCCCTCAGCATTCTCTCAAAGCTTATGCCGTTGACTGCGAGGAATATAGGTTCCAGCTGGCAACCAGTGGCTTCCATCAGGTGCCGCCTGTCTTTTACTGCCCAATCGAAAGTGTCTTCATGAGGCATTACTATTCCTGCAGGAGGAGATGTCTCAACCAGTGCAATGAGGCCTATCCTGTTAAAGTCCTTCCCGTTTCCCCTGAAATCCTGCGTGATGACGATCAGGCATGATTCGGTTTCTTTGGCAATGATTCCCTGCCTGTGCCACTCATGGAGCAAATCCCTGGACTTTCCGGGTCCCCCGAGTTCAGGCAATGTGAGGTGTGTAATGTTGTACTCATTCTCTTTAAGGACCTTTTCCTGTTCCTTGGTTATGACATCAAAAGGTGGTGATGTAACACCTTTGATATCATTGCGAAAAACAAGGGGTTGAAATGCCTTTACTATCATACACTCATTCCTCGTTTAGAGCTGCATTCAGGATTGATAGGTCCTTCTCGTATCCGCCTTCACCAAGTGGTGTCTCAAGATTCATTGGCCTCTCAGTTAGCCTGGGGTCTTTTATGAAATTGGAAATCCCGTCTATCCCCAGGATTCCGTCACCAATCTGCTCATGCCTGTCCACCCGAGAGTTCAATCCCTTCTTGGTGTCATTGAGGTGAAAGCCCTTTAGCCTGTCCAGGCCAAGGATCGAGTTGAATTGGTCCATGGTTTCACCATATCCTGACTTGCTCTTGATGTCATATCCTGCAGCAAAAACATGGCAAGTGTCGAAACAAATTCCAACTTTGTCTTTTATCTGAACCTGGTCTATGATTTCAGCCAGCTGCTCGAATGTGTGCCCAACTGTTTTGCCCTGTCCAGCGGATGTTTCAAGGAGAATTGTGCACTTCTGATCTCCTGTTATTACATGGTTCAGGTTATCCGCAATATTACGCAGCGCAACTTTTTCGGTTGTTCCTGTGGATGAGCCTGGATGGAATGTGAGATAATCTATTCCGAGCATGTCAGCACGCCTGATTTCCTCTCCGAATGCCTCAATCACCTTTGCCCTAAGTTCCTGATCAGGAGTTCCCATGTTGAGCAGATAGGAAGCATGAACCATAATGCCCTTCATGTTTCTTGCCTTTACTTCATTCCTGAATTTTTCCACATCATCAGGAGCCAGTGGTTTCGCTTTCCATTGCATCTGGTTCTTTGAGAAAATCTGGAATGTCCTGAAGGAAAAATTATGGGCGCGCTCCGCTGACAGGTAAATCCCCCCTGCAGTGGATATGTGCCCACCAATAAGCATCTTCTTTGTTACTGACATTTCACACTTCCTATGCTGACTTCCCGCTCTCAATTATCATGTTGATGAACTGATAAACGTGCAGTGCAAGGGCAGGGTTATCAGTGTAACCGCAGGCATCCATCTCTGGACCTGCTAACATTGCCCTAATCTGGTCACTCACAACATCTGTGGCAATAAGGCCCTCCTTCCTGAATACCTGCGTATTTGGAGGTATCCTCTTGTTTGGAGGAGTGACAAAAGTCACCTTCACTCCTCTTTTTATTGCGTTATCTATATATTTCTTAAGGTCAGTCCTGATCTCCTTCACTTTTGGAGTGCATATTATAAGTTCTCTCTCTGTGAGGTTGATCATCTCCGCAAGCTTGCTCATCACCTGCTGATTACCATAAATTGTATAGACAAGCTGCGGTTCTCCCTTTGACGGAAGCATGTCCTGAAGGTCTTTAAGGCTCCTGAAGAGTTTGTCGAATTTCTCCTGGAAATCAGACCTGATGCGGTTCATGTCATCTGGCTTGAACATTCTCGGCCTTCCGTCAGTCTCCTTTGCAAATCCCTTCTGAACGAGGGACTCCATGACCTTGTATGCAGAGGTCCTGGGGATATTTGCGGTATCTGCCACCGTATCTGCATTGGCAACGCCGTGATAAACAAGCGCAACAAAGCCCTGAGCCTCGTAGGATGAAAGGCCCAGTAGCTTGAGCATTTCTGCTATTTTGCTGAGTTGCTCAGCATTAGCTTCCATAGCTAATAATATCTTGATTGTTTATATGATTTTCTTTGTGATATGCTCCCATGAAGACAATATTTTTCAGTTCAAATGTAAAATATTAAACAACTAAAATTTGCCGACTTTGTTGCGATGATAACTATAAAATGAGTTATTATTGAATCGTGTCATGCAATATTTTAATGTTTCCATAATACCCATGCTGAATGAAAGAAGCTATTCTCAACCTTCTGAAATCAGACAACTTTCTTTCCAACATCGATTTTACAGTGGGTATTACGGAGCCCGGGCGACTGGAGCTCTCACTCCCCCTTGATAAGAAATTGTTGCGCCCCGGAGATTTAATGAACGGAGGTGCAGTGATGACAGTGCTGGATGCCGCAGGGGGTTTGTGCGTTATGACATTTGGTGATGTTGCAAACGAGGTTACTGTAAACATGAACACTAATTTCCTTCGTGCAGTGACAAAAGGGCCACTTAAAGTCACTGCTCAGGTAACGAAGAGAGGAAGAAATATAACATTCTGCAAGATAGATTTGCATGACGGGGACGGGAAACTCTGTGCAGAAGCCACGGGATCCTGGTTCATAGTCAGGCCGGAGGGCCTATGATAGACATTGATGAAACAAGATTTGCAGGTGCCCTTGCAGGGAAAAAAGTTATCTTAGCTGTGACAGCGAGCATTTCCATTTACAGGATTCCAGATCTCATTCGTGACCTCAGGCGGGAAGGGGCAGCAGTTACAGTTGGAATGTCCAGGGAGGCTGTATCTATGATCAACCCGAACATCATGAAGTGGGCTTCTGAACAGGACGTTATTACAGAAATAACTGGATACATTGAGCACATCAGCTGCTTTGAGGGTGATCCAAATGACACCCTTCTAATGATCTGCCCGGCTTCTTACAATTTCATAGGAAAAGCATCCTCCGGCATTTCAGACGACGTCCCCTCCCTTTTCTTTTCCTTCGCTTTGGGAAATAGGAACCCGGTTCTCATTGCCCCTGTGATGCATGAAGGCATGATGGTGAATCCCATTAACCGGGCAAATCTGGAAAAACTCAAGGAGGCTGGTGTTGAAATCATTCCTCCCAGAATACAATCAGATAAGGCGAAGATCTCTGAAAATGAGAAGCTCGTTGACTATGCTGCTAGGGCCTTGAACGGCCATATTCTTAAGGGAAAGAAGGCCATGATCATCGGGGGAAAGGGAGAGGAAAAGATTGACCCGGTGAGGACCATAACAAACTCTGGAACCGGCACTACAGCGTGGTGGCTGGTGCGAAGCGTGTTCCGCATGGGAGCTGAAAGGGTTGTTTTCATTGGAAACAGCCAGCAGGCAGTGCCAGATTATGTTGAGTATCAGCAGGCCACCACAATGGACCAGTACGAAAAGCATGCCCTTGAGGCACTTTCAGGCGATTCTTTCGACTTCGTCATAAATTCAGCTTCACTTCCTGATTACAAACTTGAGAAATCTTTCAGGAACAAGATGGACAGCTCCGGCCCTGTTGAACTTAAACTAATACCGGGTAAGAAACTCAATTCGGAAATCAGGAAACGCCATAGGGGAGTGCTTGTGGTATTCAAATTATCCAGTGAAAAGGATCCTCAGGATATCAGAGTTGGCTTCAGGGAAATTGCGCCTGAGATCATAGTATTTAATCCATTGACGGACGAAAAGCTACCATTTGGAGCGGTGAATAATGAGTATACTTTCATCACAAATAAAGAAACCATAAAGGCAGGAAAGTTGTACAAACCCAAATTGTCGTGGAATCTTCTTTTGAAGGTATCTGAAATATTGAGGAATGGTAAGATTTGAAGATACTGTGCATACAGGCCCCTAGAATGCACTCTTGGGACGCTGAAGCATATTTGGATCGGGTCCTGAAAAATTATGATAAGGATGAATTCCAGATGATGGTTCTTCCGGAAAAGTGGATCACAAACAATCTGGAGGAAAAGGATCCAGTATATGAAGCCCTCTTGAACACTTTAAAGGAAATTTCTGAAAAATACAACTGTGACTTGGTTCCTGGCAGTTTTTCCCTGGCTAGGAATGGGAAACTGTATAATTCTTCGCCCTTTATACACTGGGGTAAAGTCCTGGGTTATCAGGACAAGATTTCTCTGTTCAAGGGAGAGAATGAACATTATTCCAAGGGAGACGTGATAAGGCTTTTTGACTCAGGCAGCCTAAAAATATCCATAGCTGTTTGCTATGATCTTGATTTCCCATATTTTGCAAAGATTGTGGCAGGAAACGGGGGGAACCTGATAGTAAATCCCTCGCTCATAACCTCAGAATTCAAGGATATGTGGCACATTTATGTTAAAGGAAGATCCCTTGAAACTAGGTTGCCTGTAATATCCATAAATTCCTCGTCCGATCCATTCCTAGGCGGATCTATAGTAACCAGGATGAGACCCAGGAATGGGGGCATTTTCCTTGAAGAGGAACTTCTTGGTACAACTGAGTCAAGAATTGTGGAAACTAACCCCGAAGATCTGAGGGAATACATAGATTCACGCCATGCAGAAGATCCAGGGACATATAACCTGAACAAAAGATAGGTTCAGGACAGCCGCTCATTAAGGAAAGCTGCAATTAAGCTTCCAACTTCATCAGGGTTTGTGGCATGCGGCGTGTGCCCCGCTTCCTCCAGAATTTCAAGTCTGCTGCCCGGGATATAACGATTGAGTTCCACTGCGTACTTCAAAGGTATGAGCCTGTCCTTCCTGCCCCACAGGATAAGTGTCTTCGCCCTGATTGACATTAGCTCCTCCATGGTCACTTTCTCCTTCCCGGTGGCATTTGCTTTTACAAATTTCCTGATGAATCCGGCATTGTTCCGGGGATTCATGGCCATGACTCTCTGAACGAAATTCTCTTCATTCTCTG
>JAKAUW010000078.1 GCA_021817455.1 Thermoplasmata archaeon
AAACTATGGCTTGAAGCTTCTTTAAAGGTTCAGTTCTAACCCAGAAAATTTGGATCTCTCTAACATTGTGGGGGTAACTTGAGTCCTACTGCCACCAGATAATTGATCATGCCCCTGTATCCATTAGCCTTAATCCAATAGGAGCGCTTGAACGCTGTACGGATCTTGTTGTTCGATCCCTCAACTACAGCAGAATTTATTCCTGATCGTATGGCTTCCATGATACCATCAAGATGCCTCTTCATTGTCTTTCCGAGCTTGATGATATCGGGCATCCTTGACCTGGATGCCCATGATATCCATTTCCTCAGATATGATTCAGCAATGCCTGCATTGACCTGCCATAATCTCTGCAGGGCGATCCTGAAGTGATATGCATGGGATGTCTGGACATAAAGGGATTTCAGGGACATGATGCGAACCCTTTCTTCCTTTGATAGATCAGAGGAATTCTTCAGCCAGTCTTATCTGGCGTGTTTCAGTAACTCATTCTCCCTCGCTTCCTTCCTCCTTATTCTGTCAGGAGTGTCATTCATCGTCTTTATGACATGGAAGTGATCGAAAACGATTGAGGAATCTGGAAAATATTGTTTAGAGCCTAATATGTACGAGGGTACATATCCATGGTGATGTGTTTAATGTTCTTCGCATCAAGGAAGGGATGCTTCATGATGAAAATTCCAAACACATCTGAATCTTTTCCCTCCTCCATGTGTATTACCCTGCTGTTCTTTATGTCGTAAAAGAGTGTCACATACACATGATGTTTCTCCACTGAGAATTCATCTATTCCCAGTATTGAAGGATCAGAGAAGTCCTGCTCCTTTCTGGCCTCATCAACAAAGTGCTTCAGGATTCTCCATACAGATTCCTCATGGCACTTGCAAGAGTTTGTTCCGGGAAGACAAAGAAATCAGGCCTATTCAGTAGACGCCGGGATGGTATTCGGGTAACCCTAAGCTATTGTGGTGAGATAAGAACTAAATGAAACCCGCTTTAGCCGATGAAACATCTCATGCAGTTAAAAACCTCTCCAGTAAGAAGATCAGATGTAAAGGGCCCTCAGGCACTTATACTTCTCAGGGAACCTGATGAGTTGGAACTCTAGCTTTGAAAGCATTTTCTCCTTGTCATAAGAAAATCTCTTGAAGGTCAAGTCACCGGATTCGGTGTCTAAAATTGCGTACATGGGCCTCCATTTTCCATCTCTCGGCTGCCCGGAACTCCCCGGATTGATTATTTTTCCCCTGTAAAACATTGGAAAGTGGGTGTGGCCAACCATTACATAGTCGAACTGTTTCAGCTCAGGTTTCTTCCAGACCATTTCTGCTTCAGTGGAAAACATGTATCCGAATAGTGGATCGTTTGGGGACGCATGAACAATGAAGAATTTCCTGCCATCAATTTCAAACTCCAGTTTCCTCTCCAGGTCCCTAAGTTTCGTTAGATCATTCTTTCCTAACAATTTCAAGGTAATCTCGTTTCTAGTCAGGACACTCAGGTCATGCATAGCAGGAGCGCAATTGCAGTCTTCCCCAGTGCCAGCAGCATAATCATGGTTTCCCTGCACGATGTAATCTGTCTCTCTCAATACGATATCTAATACTTCACCGGGGTTTGGGCCATAGTCCACTATATCACCCAGGAAAACAGCTTTGTCAAATTTCTCCCTTGATAAGACGGCATTCAGAGCTTCAAGATTGGAGTGTATGTCCGAAAAAATCAGGACATTCATATTTTAATACATGGGTAGCACCCATTATGAATCATTCTATATAACTCTCTATATGTTTACAATGAGATTCAGTTGGTTTACATCAATTATGCAATTCCCATTTAAACCTTCTGAGGATGGTTTATGACTGTTAACGGCTAAAAACACTGAATCGATGTGCAAAATTTCGTTTGAATTTTTGCACATGAAGGGGTATGTTTATGAACAAAGACCGATATTGATTGAAGCCACATGCCTAAGATCGATTATTCATCTTACATTAAAGGCAGTGCAGCCAGGTACAACAAGATCAAGGGTAACTTGCTCCTATCAGCCGACGGCATATGGTTTGTCCCCGATGATGGGGGAACCGAATTGTACCTCCCCATAGAGAAGATAATGGATGCCCATATTGAAGGCGTTCTCCTCAAGAAAATATCTGTGATCACAAATGGGTCTAATGACCGCTATCTCTTTTCTGTTGCAGAGAAAGATGAATGGAAATCCGCCATTTCACTGGCTGCTGGCATCTTCAGGAGGGTTACTACTGGAACCTCTTCAAGGCCGGTTCCCCCATCTAACGGCCATGCAAAGTTGCAGCCGAATTCCCAGGCAGTATCCGTGCCTCCACCCACGCCCACATCTGCAACACAGCCGACTCCCAAGCCGCAGCCTCAGAAGAAGAAAAAACGGCCTTCAAGCCCTAAGCCTGCGCAGTCCCCAACACCACCAACAGCACCAGCTCCACCAAATGCTGCCCCAATCCAGTCTGCTACTCAGGCTCCAACCCAGACTACACCTGTAGCGGCCCCCGCCCAGATGGCACCTGGAAGGAGTTCCACCATCGCTGCTTACACAGGCCCATGGCCATCCGGACAAGACTATGAACAGAGCTTCCAGACACTTAAGCTGAGCATGCATCCATCTCTGGGTAAAGTAGATCAGTGGGAAGCAGTAAAGAATCCAAAGACCCCCGGTTGGTATGTTTATGCATCAGGTAATTACGGTTCAATTTACAAGGTTAAGGGAGACGACAACAAATTCTTTGCCCTGAAGTGCTTCACAAGGAAGTCGGAAAACCTCAACACGAGATATTTCCAGATAAGTGATTATCTGCTGAAACACAGCAAGGGACTTGATTTCCTGGCACATTTCCAGTACTTTGAACAGGGCATCCGTACAAGAAAGAGCCAGAGCTTCTACTTCCCTGTTCTGAGAATGGAATGGATTGACGGAGTTACACTGAATAAGTACATTCAGGACAACATTTCCAATCTTAAGATTCTCAAGAAAGTGTCAGTGAATCTGATGAACGAGTTAGACAGAATGCAAAATTTAGGAATTGGCCACGGGGATCTTGCAGGCGATAACATCATCGTAACAAACTCAGGCGGCGTGAAACTTGTGGATTATGATGGAATGTACATACCTAATTTCAAAGGGGAGAAGTCTGCAGAAATGGGACATGCTGATTTCCAGCACCCTGGAAGGTCCGTGGATACATTTTCAAACAAATTGGATAATTTTTCAGCGCTGGTGATACACCTTTCACTTTCAGCCATATCGGAGAATCCCAATTTATGGGAAAAATACAATGGTGGGGACCCAGACTGTCTCATACTGAGAAAGAAGGATTTCCTGAACCTTGATATTTCGCCTGTTTACAAGGAACTTACTGCTATGAAAAACAAGAAGATCAAGAAGCTTTGCGGCATACTTGAAGATTACCTGGCCCACGGACCGCTCTGGGATGGCGTAAACCCTTCGATGCTAGCTTCACTCTAAAAAGACAGAGACGAGCGTAAGGTCGTCATTTCTCATTCTTTTTGAGTTGATTTCTCTGGTAAACAATTCTGTCATTTCAAAACTTGAATTCAAAAGTCTTGTAACCTCAGCGTATCTGCCATATTCCAAAAGCCATTTCCCAACTGCATCTGTTGCGAGGAAGATGGTGGAATTCTTTGTAAGAATCCCAGAATAAGTCAAAGCTTTTGGCGGAGTTACCTTGAACTCTATGGGCATTGGATGACCTTTCCCGCTCCACACAAGTTTAGGAGTGTTATCAAACTGTTCTGGCGAGGTAAGGGGATATGAACTGTAATCGTCTGCGCCTTCCCAGTGTATCAAAACACTGTCTCCCACGGCAAATGAAGAGTATCTCAAACCCTCTCCTGATTTCTGGAACTGAAGTCCAACCAACGTGGTATAAGAACCTGACACTGCTTTGTTTTTTAGGAACCATGGGAGTTTTTCCCACTCAATTTTCCGGTACCATTTCTCTCTAGCGTGCTTTATGAGATCATTCAGGAAATTGTCAGGGTTTTCAAAGAAATTGTACCTTCCAGTGACCGTGCTGTCTGTTATGGCCCTCGCCCAGACATCTGAGAAAATTGATGCACTTACTCCATCAGCAATTGCAAATTTCATCTCCCGAGACCTGAAACTGAAGGAGTCCTCACAATCGGACTCCTTGTTCCCGAGCTTGCTCATCTGGAAGAAGCGCCAGTTCAGTCTCATGCAATTACTGGAGGTTCTCTGTTGGTGCCCTGGTTCCAATGTCCAGAAGCTCCATTAATTCGTCAAGGCCAGCATTGAACACGTATGCCCTGGAAGTGTCAGATACATCAAGGGACCTTTCCTGCGCAAGTCTTTTGAATCCGGGGGGCAGGACACTTGACATTTCAAAGAGCTGGCTGGCAAACTTGTCATTTGGAGGCAATACGCTCTTTTCGGATGGGAAAGTAAGAGGCTGTGCATCCTTTATTTCTGAAAGATGGCAGTTCCAGAATAGCAGGTTCCCGTCATTTGTTGACATGTCAATCAGTTCTTTTGCCACTTCCAGGGGATCACCGTCTGTAGCTGCCCCATCTGAAATATTTATTACAACTGGCGGGTATGAATCAGGGTGTTCTGCAATCCAGTCATCAATCCACTGCTGGGCCAGTTTAAGGCCCTTCACCATAGGTGTGTTTGAATTGGCAACAGGCTCAAACCATACGGGAAATTCAAATTCACTCTCCACGTCATTTCCATCTGGATCTGTTATGGTCTCTTTCCGCCTCTCCATTCTCAGTGGTGTTTCAGCTAGCCTGGATATTGGCACAAGATCTGCATCCTTCAACAGGGATTGTGCAGTATCTGAAACTGCACCATATCCTATGATTCCTATATCGAAGTAATCTCTGACCCCATCGCTCTTTGTGCACCTGTAAATCAACTCGTAAATCTGCCGGTTAATGGCATCGGCCGCTTCCTGTGATTTGGACCGCAAAGTGCCACCAAGTTTGTGGCTCATGGACCTGGACTGGTCTATCAAGAAAATAAACAGTCCGGGGTTCCTTCTGCTTATCTCAGCATTGTAAGTCATAGTCAGACGAAGATACAGGACTTAAAAATTTTCTGGTTCATCACGGTTTTTAGCAGAGAAAAATAATCAGTAAAAATGCTTCACAATGGTTTCAAATAACTTGTCCGAATAAAAAAAAGGAAATAAAAAAAATTTAGCTGATTATAAAAAATTCAGCTAATTGAAGAAATTTGTAACTAATGGGGCCAGTAGAGATGGGTTGTATCCCGGGATAGAAATTGGGTTATAGTCTCCGCCGTAAGCTATGTACCCATCGTTGTTGTAAAGCGGGACTCTGTTCTTTCCATGGCCGCCATGTTCATTCTGTTCGAAATTGTGGTGACCTTGGTTTCCATGCGCATTCTCAGTAGGCTGGTAGTTCCACCAGAAGTTCCCGTTCCAGTTGTTAAGGTATTTTGCAGGGGCGCCGGAATAAATGCTCTGATTTAGGCTCAGTGCGGTATTATAAACAACCACGATGTTATTTGTTATGGTATTCTCTGAACTGTACAGCGACATTCCTATTGGGCCAACTGTAATCCCGTAAAGGGTAGTGGATACAAACATGGACAGATACAGGGACAGGTTCAGGCTCTGGTTCTGGAAGAACACGTTGTTGGCAATATAATTATTTCCTTTTTGCCCGTGCATGTTATAAATCAGAAGGGATGAGTCCAGAGTGTTGAAGTAGTTGTTCGTCACTGCATTGTGCTGGGAATTCCAGAGCAGTACATTAGCAACAGGGAATCCAGACAGGAAGAATGGGAACCAGCCCGAGATCTGCGAATTCGCAATTATAGCGTTTTGTGCATTGTACAGGACATACCCGAGGTCGTTGTATGTCAGAAAAGACGATATACCATAAAGCGAAAACAGGAATGCCATATTCTGTTCATAGATTGACATTGAGACATTGAAAGAAGGCATGTTGTTTGCCACTACATGTGCTGATGTGCTATGCAATAGAACACCACTGAATTGCGGGAACAAGTAATCGTTCACAGTGGAGAAGAGTATGTTCAGTTGCCCACCAGGTGCAGGGTTGTTGAACAGCATGTAGGGGTGTCTTGCTGAACCATCACCTGCATACGATATGTACTTCAGCTGCTGGTTGCCAAATGCATACAGCGGTGTGTAAACACCCTGAGATGCATTAAATTGCAAACTGAATTGCTGCGGCGAACCGGGTGTTAGAAGGCTAATTGCTGGGTTATAATTGCTCATCATGACAATCACCTCATAATCTGCTGCAGGCAAGCTGAAGGAATACGATCCTGTAGGACTTAGTGGTGTTATCACCGGGAATCCAGAGTAAGGTGTCAAATCGCTTAACACAAAGGCAAAAGCGTCCGGTGGGTTGATCTGTCCCTGGAAATGCACGAAGGTCTGGGGTGTTGACTCATTCCACATTCCGTAAACGAAAGAGGGTCCTGCTGTCAACTGTGCGACGGCATTATGCGTCCAAGTAACAGCTATGCCTGTGGAGGTTTCGCCTGTTTCAGATCCTACGTCAAATGCGTTTGGAACGTTGGAATATGCACCATTGCTGCCCAGATACTTGAGAGTCATTGACGCATTTATCTGATAAATCATTGCTGTACTTCCCCCACCTGGGCCTCCAATCATGATTTCCGCATCATACGGTATGCCTATGGGCGTTGTGTAATTAGATGTTATTAAAAGGTTGGACTGGGGTGCAGAATATCCTGTTGGGGTTCCGTAGGTAGAGTTGAACTGTACCTGGTCATAGCTTCCGGAAACCGAACCCTGTGCATCTGACAGTGAGAAGTTGAAGAAGACTGCATTGTTTCCATTTACCACGGATGTGTTAAGGTAAACGTTCACAGTAAAGGGATATGTTACCTGGAACGCTGGCCCAACTGTGTAGTAGTAAGTGTAAGGTACTATCGTACCGCAATATGAACTCAGTGCATTGGTTGTCATGTTTGTTGCAGGACTTGAGAAATTCCATATATTGTCAAGAAACTGCAGGGTGTGTGTCCTGGCAGAGTAAAATATCACATTCTGGGTCCAGAAGGTGTATGAGGAATTTCCAAACAGTGTTACATTGCTCATAATGGCATTGAGCTGCATGGTAACACTGTTTGGGCCATCATCCAAAGCATAGAACGTGCTGAGGTTGTTCATAGTCACTGAGGCTGCTATACTTGAGGTGTTGATGGTGTTACGCTGGATCACGCCGGTCGTGTTAGAAAATCCGTAAGTTCCAATTCCCATTGGGGCTGGAGCCTGAAGGTATCCGGTACTGTTTACCTGGTTTCCCTGAATCACATTCTTCGCGTTGAAGTTGGGCAGGTAGATGTACTTGTTGGGTATGCCCTTTGAATGAAGAGTATTGAGGATGTTCACACTCTTCTGGCTGAGGTGTGTCTGCGTTGAGATAGGGGCAAGATTTCCCAAAGAAGTTCTAGCTGTTGAGGCTGCTTTGTTGCTGCTGGAAGAATGGTTCTCTCCAGGAAAAATGACTGAAATTGTGGAGATAACCATTGCCAGAGCAACTAATATCACGAAAATTGACAATAGCTTTTTGTTCATTTCTTGATCAAAACATCATAACTCCTTTACGATATTTAACCATTTTTTTACAGAATTCGAATCTAGATAATCGGTATAGTGATATTTTTATGCGTTCACACAGATTATTCTCCTAGTGGACCATTTAAAAATATATTATTGAATTATCTTATTCATATTTCAATGAAGGTTTCCATCTATCTTGTAATACAGGCCCCAAGTTCTTTTGCTTTCCTTCCAAACGCAATTTGAACTCCTTTTGAGCCATTCTTTGTCACAGCTTTCATGGCAGTCATTGGTATTCTGTTTATGATCGCATCATTTAAAATTCTCAGTTATACAGTTGGTGACATGTCCATAAGGGAACTTATGCAGACGTGAATGTTGATTTTTCAATGAAAATTCTAAATCATTATGGATGGCAGTACCTGGACAACTAAGGTCATTGTTGCGATTAAACGATTTCAAGCATCTTCGATCTATCTGATCAGAAGCCAGATTAGTCCAGCGAGCGCAATCAATGCCCATGCAGCCTCAAGCACCGCAGGCTGCCACGCTTTCTTCATGAATCCTATAATGGCAAGAGCTGTGGAACCGGTGAGGTTTAGAATCTGGTAGATTACGAGGTCACCTGCGAGCCCAAAACTCACGAGGATATATGCTGCTAGTATGGCTGCAGTTCCATACCAACCGTAGGCTGACAGGAATTTTTTTGTCAGATCTTTCATCCGTGGCATTCCTCCTGAATTTTCTCAACGCTTGCCCGTTTATGAGGGACAATTGTATGCATCCATTTCTTCCAGTTTCAGAAAGTTAGTTTTCCTCATGTAATTTCCGCAATAATCACTGCAAAAGTTGAAATGCATAAAACGAGTCTGATTTTAGTTAAGGTAGTATCAGATGGTAGAAGGACTTGATGCCAGATCACTAGTTCTCATTGAAAAGAGGGAGCACATGGTTTTTCCAGGTGCTATGTTGTTTCTCATAGGCCTGCTTATGCCCATAGCCACCCATTTAACAGATGAGTTTTATGGACGGTTCAACACCTTTGATGGTGGAGCATTCAACCTTGCATTTTCTGCCATTATGTTCCTTGGCCTGATCATGGCAGCATTGGGCATAATGTTCAGGGAAAAGGGTGAGATTCATAGGCCAATTGCAGCCTCTTTAATTGCAATTCTTGTCTCCGATTTATTCATGTGGCTCTATCTTCCCACAATAGGACTATCAGCACCAACTGGCCTCATTTCGATCCTGCCATTCCTGTCCCCCGCACAAATACCAATGGGTTTGACTCTGATTTTCATTCTGCTGGTCTTCGGTGCAAGAAGACTTTACAGAAAGGATCCAAGAAAATCTGGAAGGCCAAAATACCATAACTGAAGCTATTGTGGCACCGCACTATGGTAACTGCTTTTATTACAGTATCCCATAAAGTTGATGGAATGGCAAGGCCTTTGCTTAAATGGGCAGGCGGCAAACGCCAGTTGCTGCATGAAATAATTACAAGGCTACCTTCTGGATTCAGTAACTACTGGGAACCATTTTTCGGTGGAGGGGCTCTGTTTTTTAGTATCTCTGAAGAATTCTGCGCCCACTCTTATACAATCTCTGACATAAACTCAGTGTTATGCCTCTTTTATGAAACTGTGCGTGACAAGCCCATGGATCTTGCAGAGTACCTTGCGGGTATAGAATATCACAACACTCCTTCTGAATACTATGAGGCTAGGTCCCGCTTCAACCTTCTAGATGGTAAGGCCAACCCTGTAGAGAAGTCCGGGCTCCTTATTTACCTGAACAGGCATTGTTTTAACGGACTTTACCGTGTCAATTCCCATGGAGAATTCAACGTACCGTTTGGAAGCTATATTTCTCCGAGGATGCCAGGAAGGAACCAGATCATGGAGGCTTCAAAATGTCTGTCAAGGTCAACTATCCTGAACAGGGATTTTCAGGATATTCTTACTGAAGCAGAAGAAGGGGATTTCGTATATCTTGATCCCCCGTATGAGCCAGTAAGCCAATCTTCCAGTTTCACTGCCTATAGTAAGGAGGGCTTCAATCGAGACCAGCAGAAGCGGCTGTCTTCAATGTTGTGGGAACTGGACAACAAGGGTGTAAAGTTCCTGCTAAGCAATTCAGGGAATGAATACCTGGAAGAGCTTTACTCTGCTTTCAAAATTGTCAAGGTGGGAGCCAGAAGGAACATTAACTCCAAGGGAAACAGCCGGGGCAATGTAAAAGAAATTCTTGTTACCAACTATTGACTTGGGTCTTTAATCACTTATTATTTGATTCAAGCTAAATTTAAATACACTGATTGGGGTAGTTGGTACCATGAATTTTGAAGTGATAAACCCGCAAGGCGGGTACGCAGTTTTAAAAGCAACCATGAACCAGGGTGACGAGTTTATCTCAATGCCTGGCACTGTCACAAGCTTAAAAGGGGCCAACTTCAATGCCCAGAAGCAGGGTGGCCTTCTAGGGGGCCTGAAACGATCAGTAACCACCGGCACCAATCTATTCATGGATAAGGTATTTTATGAGTCTAGCCCAGGGGAAGCTATAGTTGCCCCCAGATTTCCAGGGCAGATAGGTGAAATAGACCTAGGGCAGGAAATCCTTGCCCACAGCCACAGTTTCCTGGCAACAAACAGTGGTGTTGAAGTCGGGTCCAGATCTCTCGGGGTAAGGTCTCTCTTTGCAGCGGGCAACCTGTTCTGGATTTCATTGAAAGGGGATTCTGGGAAAAAAGCATGGCTCTCATTTTTTGGGGACATAATGAAGGTTGACCTGAAAGCAGGGGAGAAAATTTCGGTTGAGCATGGGCATTTTGTTGCGTTAACAGCGGAATCAAAATTCCAAATCCGCTTCCTCAGCGTGAAAAGGGCACTTATGGGTGGAGAGGGACTTTACATGGTGGATGTCGAGGGTCCGGGAAGCCTCTGGGTACAGACCAGGAACCTTGACGCGTTCATCATGTTCATTGCAGAGCATGTTCCCAAGAGCTGATATTTACTTACCCGATTCCAAACAATCCTAGGGAGGTGCCCGATGTTTGACTTAAAGGTTGGTTGTTCAGGCTGGAGCTACAGGGCATGGGATGGCCCTTTCTATCCCAAGGGCATACAGCCTGGCGACTACCTGGACTTCTATTCATCTGTATTTGACACTGTTGAGATAGACTCAACCTTTTACAGCATTCCTCCGCAAAATTCGGCTAGAAAATGGCATAAATCCACACCTCCCGGATTCAAGTTCTCTCCAAAACTTCCACAGGAAATAACTCATGAACATAGGCTTAGGAGCACATCTCTCATTATGGAACAGTTTATGGAGAGCATTTACCCCATCAGGGAAAAGATAGGGATGATGCTAATCCAGCTTCCACCATCCATGAAACATGATAATTCTGTCTGGGATTTCCA
>JAKAUW010000085.1 GCA_021817455.1 Thermoplasmata archaeon
GATACCCCCTCACCAATTTACAAAAATAAGGTTGTGAAAATACTCACAGAACCAATCAGAGATGAAGCGGGCCAGAAGGGGATCGAACCCCGACCTATTGATTAAGAGTCGGTTCTTGATTTTAGATAGAAGTTTGCGCCCTCTTCTGTACAAAAACACAGGGGATAACGCAATTAAGTAAAACTAACCTTTAATAAAATAGCCATATCCGTTAACTGACCTGAACATGATGCGTGGCTTTGACACCAACCAGAAAAATATGATCGGGGCTGTTGCAGTTATTGAGGTGATGAGGATGTTTGGGATATTTCTCGTAATTCCTGTCTTCACGCTTTATGGAAGGGAGTTTACAACTTCATCTCTGCTCATTGGAATTGCACTCGGTGCCTATGGGCTCACCATGGCCCTTTTCCAAGCTCCTTTTGGGATTATTTCCGACAGGTTTGGCAGGAAGAATGTGATAATGCTGGGAATGATTCCTTATATTGTTGGAAACCTCATTGCATGGCACCCTTTCAACATATATGGCCTAATCATAGGAAGGCTTATAGCAGGGGCAGGCGCCATCACATCATCCGGTATGGCCATGGTTCAGGAAAGCGTTGCACCTGAAAGGAGAAACATCGCAATGGCTATCCTTGGCATACCAATAGGATTCGCTTTCATGGTTGGAATCATCCTTGGGCCCATTATTTCAAGTGAACTGGGCATTGATACCCTTTTCCTGCTGTCGGCTGTTCTAGGCTCGCTGTCACTTATACCGTTTTCAAGAGTCAGGTACAGGAGACCTGCCTACTCAGCCGAGGAACGAAGAAGGGCTGGAAGAATTGAGCCGAAGGCATTCGTCATTGGTGGAGTCGGATTCCTCATTTCCCTCTACATGATGGTTTTCTTCTTTTATCTCCCTGTTTACGGGACAAGGGCTTACGGTGCAGGGGGCTACGAATTTTTCCTGCTTGTGCCCGTGATTATAGGTGGAATAATAGCTGTAGCAGCTTCCGGATTTGCTGACAGGAACCACAGCACCCTGTTTTCCATACTTTCACTCGTGGTCATGCTTGCAGCTGTTCCGTTCGTGTTTTTCTTCCCAACATCCAGCGGAAGCAAGGAATTCTTCGTCGTTGGAACCACGGTATTCTTTGTTGGATACTCTATATATGAGATAGTCTTTACGCCGCTGCTTTCCAAGATGTCCCGGAAGGACAGCTATGGCGCCAACATTGGCGTATACAATACAATGCAATTTTTCGGGCAATTTGTTGGCGGTGTTGCCGGAGGTGTACTGGTAACCCTCAGTCTGGACCAGGTTGCAGTACTCAGGACAACAATCTTCCTTACGGCTCTTGTGATCATATCACTGGTGCTGCTATACATACCAACAAAGTTCAGGGAGATAAAGAATCAGGTTTCCTCGTACTGACCGTCATATTTTTCTCATGTAGATTTCCTTGACTGCATGATCTCTGGCCTTGCTCAGTATAAGATGTGCATGGAATTTAGAAGGCTCTATGTTCTGCTTCAGGTTTGGGCCGTTTATCTCATCCCATATTCTTGCGGCAGTTTCAACAGCTTTGTCCACAGGGAGTTCGCCAAACTTCCTGAAGAAAGACCTGTTGTCCCTGAAAGCGGTCTCCCTGAATATGAGAAAACGGTCGATGTACCACTGCATGATATCCTTTTCCAGAGCATCAACGTATATTGAAAAATCAAAAAAATCTGACACTAGCAGTTCACCAGTTGGTGGCAGTGTATCCATCCTCCTGGTCTGGAGCACATTCAGCCCCTCCAGTATCAGGACATCAGGATTCTCTATGGTCTGGCGACGATTTGGCACTATATCATAGATGAGATGTGAATAAATGGGGATATCAATGCTCTTCTTTCCGGACTTAAGTTCGTAAAGGAATCTTATGAGGGCCTTCAGGTCGTAACTCTCCGGGAAGCCTTTCCTGTTCATGAGGTTCCTTTCCTCCAGCATCTTGTTGGGATACAGGAATCCGTCTGTGGCAATGAGCTCGACCCTAGGATTTTCCGGCCACCTTGATATGAGTGTCTTCAGAACCCTAGCTGTTGTGCTTTTCCCAACTGCAACACTGCCTGCAATGCCAATGACGTATGGAACCTTGTTCCCCCTGGCACCCAGGAAAGTCCTCCTGGCATCATACAAACCTTTAGAAGCTGAGTAATATAGGTTCAGGAGCCTTGAAAGCGGCAGATATACCTCTTCTATCTCCTGTATGGAGACTTTCTCATTGATTCCCCGGATGGTTGCGAGATCCTCCTCATTGATTGTCATGGGTGTGGAATTTCTCAGCTTGCTCCACTCTTCCCTCTTGAAAGAGATGTAAGGCGAAACTGAACTGTCATCCAGTGCTTTCAGCAAATTGTATCACTTCATTGTGCGGCATTCAGGCAGACTTTTCGCCGCTTTGGCGCTCAATTGCAATATTTGTTATAACTCTTTTTGTGTTCAGGGATGAGGCGGCTTATCGCTTGCCTCCTATTAGCCATCACGTTAATAGACCCAGTTAAACTATTTTAATCTGGGGATAATTCTGTTTTCAAACAATCGATTTCTTTCTGGGGAAAACAACTGCATCGACCTTGAGGAAATCCACAAGAGGTTCGGGACAACTGAAGCATTAAGAGGCCTGACCTTCCAGATTAAGTGTGGAGAAAAGGTATCCCTGCTTGGCCCGAACGGTGCCGGCAAATCAACTACCCTTAAGATCCTTGCGGGCCTTCTGAAGCCGGACCTTGGTGATGCGCTCATTAGGGGATACCACCCCAACAGCATTGACGCTAAGCGCCTCATAGGATACCTTCCGGAAGACCCGAGCCCGTATATCAGCCTTTCAGTTCAGGAGAATCTTGAATACATTGGCAGTATAAGGGGAACTCCCAACCTTGAGGACAGGGTTGAATACCTTATGGGACTTCTCGAGCTCGACAAATACAGGAAATTCAGGACAAACAACCTTTCAAGGGGAAACAGGCAAAAACTTGCCCTGGCGTTGGCACTAATACATTCCCCCAAGATACTTATCATGGATGAGCCCCTGAACTATCTTGACATACCGTCCCAGGAGAAAATCATGGAACTTCTGGACGAGATGCAGGCAACATTCCTGGTCTCCACCCACATAATGTCAATCGCGGAACGCCTCACACACAGAGTGGTGATGATATCAAACGGCCGTCATATCTGGGAGGGGACAATAGAGGAACTGAGGGAGAGGGGTACGCAGAGGGAGTCCATTGAGTCAATTGTCTCGAGGCTGATGAAGAGTGCACCGTAGCCTGCAGATGCTATTGGTCCGCACCAGGTTCACCCGGTATTACTTGCTTATAATCATCCTCATAGCAGTATACTCACTGTATGCAGTGCCATACCAGATTTCAGGGGCAGCTTACAATTATGGCACAATTTATTTCAGTGGAATTGTGGGAGGTTATTCCATCATCTCTTCCCTTGCGGGTGGGATATCAGTCTCCAAGTCAGACCAGGAATTCCTCCTGGTTTCGCCAATAAATCGGAAGCAGCTCATAATTGCACTCCTCATTGTACAGGCCATAGGCGCAGGCCTGATTCTAATTGCGGTCAGTGTCTTTGTCCTCGCGCTGGTGCATTACGGGCCACTGGAAATGTCCCTGGTGATTGTCAACCTTATCCTGCTTGATATATTCCTTATCACCATTGGCATTGGCACTTTCCACCTCAAGCGGAACTACAGGTTGATCATAGCGGTCGCAATCGGTCTGTGGGTCATCTCTTACTTCATTGGATTTCCATATTCACCTCAAGCCTTCATGGAAGGATACCCGCTTAATTCCCTGATTATGACTGCCCCAATAGCGGGAGCATCACTTCTTGGTGCAATAAGCTCCTTAACCAGCGAGGAGCTGCCCATAAGGATATCTAGCCAGCGTGAGAGAAAGAAAGAATACAACTCCATCTTGAGATATGTAAAGTACAGTCCAGTACAGGCTGTTTTCCTCAACGGCTTCACCAACCTTTCATACAGCACTAATTCAATGATGGCCGGCGGCATTAAGACCATGACTTCCAGGATTAGGCTTAGAACCTATTATGCCTTGATAGTGGCTATTGCGGCAGTGTATGGTTTCCTGGCTTACTACCTCATAGATTTTGGCGCTCAGTCGGAAGGATTCAACTTAGTTGTGCTCCTGGGCTCCGTATATGTTGGTGTGATGCCACAGTATATTTTCAATTCGGGAGTGATGACATACGAAAGGGCATGGCTCTCCTTCACTTCCATGGAGCCCTGGAAATACATATCTATAATAATTGGATCAAAAGTTGCCCAGTCCGTAATAACCAGCATACCTTTTGTGGCTGTGAGCATTATTGACTCGTATCTAGGCGTTAAAAATTCCATGGAGGCCGTACTGGTATTTCTTGTGCTGGATCCACTTCTTATTGGGTTATACCTGTTGATTGTATTTTCCGTAAGTGCGTACCAGATTACTGATGAGGGGTTCCTCAGCACAAGGATGAGCGCCATGCAGTTTGTGCCAGCGCTTCCACTGATGCTCTTCATGATCATCGTAATGCTCTCAATCATTGTGCCACTGATCGTGGTCTTTGCCTCTATTGGCACAGCACTGCTCCTGGGTCTGCTCTCCACAAGGAGGGAATACTGGGAGAGGAGAATCAACAAGCTGGTACAGAAAGGATATGTCTGACCAAAATTTCCAGTGGCCCACCATACCATAGCAATAAGTTAAGTCTTTGCCCAATAAGAGCCTGAGGCAACATGGAGAAATTTCATAGGGACCCCCTGAACCCGTTCCCATGGTATGAAGTAATGAGGCAACACCAGCCCGTGTTTTATAGTGAAGGTAGCGGAATATGGCATGTGTTCAGGTATGCCGAGGTGAAAAAGGTACTTTCAGATCATTCTCATTTTTCCTCTTCTGAGGGGAGATATGAATCTGCAAGCAACCCAATAGGTGCAAGCATTATTTCCACAGATCCGCCAAGGCATACCCATCTCAGGGCGCTTGTGAACAAAGCGTTCACCCCGAAGCGGGTACAGGAAATGGCTCCGAGGATCAGGGCAATCGCTGAGGAACTGTTGGATAACATAATGGCAAAGGGCGAATGCGATCTTGTTGAGGATTATTCCGGCCCTCTTCCTGTAATAGTTATTGCAGAACTTCTGGGGATACCTCCTGAAGACCGGATGAAGTTCAAGAAGTGGTCTGATGCGCTCGTTTCAGGCACAAGTGAGGGCATGAATGAGACCAGCAACGAGTATTTTGACCCTCAGGTGGCAATGGCAAAGTATTTCAGTGAAATAATCAGGATGAAGAGGGAAAAGCCGGGCGACGATTTAATAAGTTCACTGATGCGGGCCGAAGTTGATGGAGAGAAGCTGTCTGAAATAGACCTGTTGGGGTTCTGTGTTCTCCTCCTCGTGGCTGGAAACGAGACCACTACAAATCTCATAACTAATGCTGTGCTCACACTCTCAAACAATGCTGACCAGTACAGGAGGGTAATCGCGGACAGAACACTGATCCCGGATATGCTAGAGGAAGTTCTGAGATACAGGTCCCCTGTGCAGTCCATGTTCAGAACCTGCAGGAAAGACATAGAGCTGGGCGGCAAACTCATTCAGAAAGGGCAGGTTGTTCTTGCGTGGATAGGTTCTGCCAACCATGATGCTGCAGAATTCCAGAAGCCTGAAGAATTCCTTATGGATAGGAGACCAAACAGACACATTGCCTTTGGAGAAGGAGTGCATTTCTGCCTGGGAGCGCCGCTCGCAAGGCTGGAATCTAAGATTGCCATGGAAACTTTGCTTGAAAGGGCTGGAAAAGCAACTCTCAAAGAGGGGACACAGCTTGAACCCCTGAGTGGAATCATCGTCTTCGGCGTGAAGCATCTTCCTGTCTCTTTTTCCAGTGAATAGCCATCACTTTTTTCACATAGAAATGGGGATCAATTTGAAAAAAGAAATGGAAGTTAAAAAATAATAAATGAGAAGATAGAGTGAACTGTATTTATTCCCCGAGTACCACAGACCTGTATAGTTTGAGGTTTGCCGCTGCAATGAGTATTACAATGCCCAGGCCAATGCCAAACAACGATTCCTGGAATGTTGAAGTTGCGCTGAATGGCTGAATCACTGTAATCAGTACAAATGCACCAAGTGTGAAAGCCCCGCCAAGCATGTTCTTCATTCTTCTGGAAAGAGGCTTATAATGCTTCTTTTCCACTGAATGCCTTGAATCCCAGATGGTGTAGGCGACCATGGTAACAAGGAGGGCAACAACCATGGCCATTAGAATGCTAGGCACATAATATACTGGATTCCTGTACCTTATGAGGGCATCTATGAGCATCCCCAGGCCAAATCCCGAAACACCAAGCAGGCTCATTGAAATGGCCAGCTGTGAAAAATGCCCTGCGTCCATGCCAGTCCTCTGGTAATTCTTAGAAAGATAATGTACCAGAGGTATAACAATCAGGATGGGGAGCAGGAAGAATGCCAGCACTTGTGAAGTTGGTATGGAAACACCAGGTGTCAGGGCACCCCATGTGGAAAGCCCCACAAAGAATATGATGCCGAGAATTGCTAGGCCGAAGGTTATTGGCCTGTCTGTGAGCTTAAGGCTTGGTGACCTGTCTATGTATGGCAGCAGAAGAAGGTAGAAGACCGGGATGCCTGCAAATATGAGAGTCGCGTAGAATGGACCCGGGCCAGCCATAAAGCTAAAATCCACGGCTTTGTAGACGAAGAGCAGGAACCATGGTGGATATGCAGGCACATTCTGGGCCAGAGGGCTATTGGGGGAAACCTGCGGGAATGGGGAAAACAATGCTGGGACGGTGGAACCCAGGGCTGCCACAACAGATGTAATGATCAGAATGGCTGCTATTGTTATCATGCTTATCTGCAGCATATAGAACAGGTTGTTTGGATACCATGGCTTGTACTCAGGCTTTTCCTCATCTATGGCCGGCACCTTGTAGTTTGCATCCTTGTGCGAAGGCATAATTGAATTGTACTCAGCCAAAATGAAATGGCCCATGAAAAGAAGGCCTATTCCAGCAGCCAATACAATATGCCATCCCAGCATCCTGTGGAAAAGGGAGACTGGTGTGCCATCACCAAAGAATATCAGTGAAAGATAATTCCCTATTATGGGTATCCCACGTGCAATGCCAGTTCCAACATCAGTTGCATCCGCAGAAAGCACATCCCCACTCATAGAATATCCAAAGAAACCGATGCCAACAGTAAGTGCAAGAAGAATTACTCCTGTGAGCCACTGCATCATCCTTGGCTTCTTGTAGGCAGCCACAAACAGATTCCTGAGAAGGTGAACATAAACGAGTACAATCATCATGTACGCACCATACAGATGAGTTGTCAGTATGATGGAACCAAATGGCACGCTGTTAACAAAGTTCTCAGTGCTGGTATAGGCCTGAGAAGGCTGGTAATACATTAAAATTATCAGGCCAGTTATGACCTCGTAAAGGAATGCCGTGGTTACCATGGCGCCTGTCCAGTACCATGCGCCACCTTTTTTCCTCATGTAATCTGGTACCTTTCTTGGAATGGGCCGGGGTTCATTGAGCATCTTGATCATTATGGGGGTTTCCTTAGGTTTTTCATTGTTCATGTTTCATTCACCTCATGCTGACTGGGTAGACACCCCTGTCTGGGAGCTTGAAGGTAGAGGGTTGCCTCCTGACAGATCACTGCTGTGGCCGTATACTGTGGGCCCGACCATTGAAACTGCATAGTACTGGTCGCTGGTTTTATCATATTTGAGGGAAACATTGGGCAATGGGTTCTGAGTTGGGCCAGTAACGATGCCAAATCCTTTCCCCGGATCATAGGTGCTTCCGTGGCAGTTGCAGTGAATAAGCCCTGTGTTTTGTGAGCCTGAAGGGCCATTTGGTATGCTAGTGCCCGGTTTGTAGAACTTTATAATGGGCGGGACGCAGCCCAGATGTTCGCAAATGGCACTTGAAGCAACCACTGAACCATAAGGGCCGACACCGGCCGGAGATTGGAAAGTGCCTCCAGAAGCTGGTATGCTTACCTTAACTGATTTCACATTTACATCGTTTCCGCTGGCATCTCCAAGCCTCAAAAGAAAATTTGGCTCGCCTTGAAGCGGATAATCGAATGTAACCACAGCACTGCTGTTAACCGTTAGGTCAGTAGTGTTTATGGGTTTCCCAGAAGCTGAATCAACCAGCAGCAGTTGCGGGAACCCTGTTATTCCAGCACTCTTCGGTATGATATTCTGCAGGGCAACCCTGAGTGCGCCAGCAGATGCAGCTGCAAAGGCAGCCACGGTCATGTATTTCAGGAAGCTTCTCCTGGACGGGTCTTCCACTCCTTCCATTTCAATACTTGTCTCTTCAGTCATTTTCAAACCTCAATGAATGGGGCTACTGATCAGTGATCAGTAGACGTAAACAGAGCCCATCATCCATCCGGGAGTCATCATGGCTCCTTCCATTCCATTGGCACCAAATCCACAGGCGTCCCAGCATGCCCAGCTGTAGGTGCCCGTCTGGTTGATGTAGAATGATGCTGAAACTGTTGCGCTATCGGCCACGGGTATGTTGATGGTCGAGCCTGCTCCAAGTGAAATTGTGAAAGTGTGCGAGGCCTCCGATGCTGATATGTTGGATGCCCATGAGCCACCACTTACTGAAATTCCGGTGGGGCTTCCAGGACTTCCTGTGATTGTTGAGTTGACTGTGCTGTCATTGAGATAGAAGATCTTCCCCCCAACCGTTCCAGTTACATTTGCGTAAGAATCCTGGTATAGAGGACCTGCTGTGTCAAAGTTAAAGATGTTCACGTTGATCCTGGTGTCTGCCGGTATTGAGATATTGGAGCTTGAATACAGGGCTCCATTTGAGAGGACGATGAATGCAGGCTGGTGTGCTGTGGAGTTCCAGGGCTGGTGGGGCACCGCGAGAAGGTTGAGGCCGTATGGCTGGTTTGCAACACTCATGTTTGCTACGGTGACATAGCCCGTCATCCATCCTGGTGTTGACATTGCACCAGTGAATTCTGATGGGGCGCCGCAGCCGGCTTCACATTGCCAGTAGTATCCACCAGGCTGGCTTAGCATGAATGTGGTTTGTTCTACCGTTGAGGGCAGAATTGGGATATTGACTGCTACCTTGTGGGTTGCGTTGCTGAAAATTGTAAAGGTGTGAGATATGGAGTTGTTGTCTACGTAGGTTGTTACAATGCCGCCGGTTATTGCTATCCCGGATGCCGCAGTTGATGTTGGGTCTATTGCGTAGGACTGGATCAGGGTCTCATTGTAAACAGAAACCTGGTCATTGTATGTTCCAACTACTGCGCTGTAATTGCTGTCCGTGCTCGCGGCACCGCCATCATAATTCCTGATCGTAAGCTGGATTGGCACACTTGCAGGCAGCTTGATATTTTCCGAAGACTGGAGGGTATTGTTCTGCAGCACGAAAAAAGCAGGCTGCTGTCCGGCTGTTGCGTTGAAGTAATTCTGTGTGGTCACAACCAGTGTAAGCTGGTATGGCTGCACAGCAGTTGCCTGGGCATTAATTGCCCCTGGCCCCGTGGTACTCTCCGGAGATGCACCTAGTGATGCGTGATAGGCAACCCCGATTCCTATCCCTCCCAATACAATAATTGCAGTAACAACTGAATAGAAAATTCTCTCGCTCACCATAACTGTCCTCCCAGATATAGGTCGTTCATTTGTAAGGTAAAAAATGTGGTTTAACAAATAGGACATACCTAAAATATTAAGGTAGAAATCCGGCAATCGGATGGCAGGACATAATTTTCATCTTGATATGGACCTGCTGGAGCAGTTTGAATATATTAGAGAATTTTTGATATAAAAATTAGTTCATATATCTACGAAGCACCTAACATAATATGGAAAAAATATAAATTGAACCGGGAGGGCGCACCAGGTCAAACAATTCTGTGTGAATCAAATAAACATATGGCATGTATTACTGCTTAATGCGTGCATCAAGAAAACTCATATACAGTACCATTTTACTAAATTATACAGGTAAAACCAGTGGGACAGTGTACCTTGAGATGCACTATAAAGAGTTCCCATTGGTGCTGTTATTTTTCTTGTACTATTTGAAAAATCTTTCATATCTAATACGGAAATCGTAGAACTTGCTTTCAAACCCAAAGAGATATACAAATTCTGAATCATATCTTTCTTCTTTTTGGAAAAGGCTCCAGGATAAGAGATCTGCAAATTGTAAACCAGAGAGGGAAGGAGAATAGCTATGGTGGATATTCAATTTACCTGTCTTTGAATCCATTCTTAGCAATTATCCAAAAATACTGATTGAAGTCATCTCTCAGAAGCTGTTTTCCCTTTGATTTATCTATCCTCTTCTCTAAATCACAGTCCTATAGGCTTACGTTTACTGCAAGTTTCACGGCAACAAAGTTGTAAAGTTTATCTTTGTGATTTAGAAGGTATTCGCTCGTAAGACGTTTTTTATAAGAGTTACATAAAATTGGTGGCCCCTGGTGAACTGTTTATTTTGTAGATCATATGCTTTCGAAGATCTGGACACGAATTATTAGCCTTAATTTCTGCAGTGGTTTGCAGTTCCCTTTTGAATTTGCTTCTCCTCATGTTCCTGGTAATTCTGTCCAGGTCCTTTGAATCTTCTAAGAGTTGCGCTGAGATGACAGGTACCTTTGAACTTCCTTTGGAGAAAACTAAATCTCCACTTTCGTCAATGTGAACATATATTTCAGCACCACCCAACACCAGTCCTTAGGTAAGGTAATAAAAATTCGCCAGAAAGAATACAGTGGGCATTAGAAAGGTGGAGACTTGGAACTGTTGCGTGACGCTGGGAGGGAGATTTGAACTCCCGATCTACTAAGAGAACAGGTTTTCCAGACCTGCGCCCTACCAGGCTAGGCTATCCCAGCTCTGAACCTCAATCAGTCCGAATTATATAAGAGTTTGATGGTGGACTTTACTTCATATGATCGAATACAGGCACGGAGAGAGTCTTGGCAATTCCTTCCATGCCCTTAAGCTTTCCAAGAACCAGATCGGAAAGTTCCTTCATATTCTTAGTTACTGAGAGTACAATAACATCCCAATCCCCGGCTATTATGGACGCGGAAAGTATGTTGTCCATCTTGCAGAGATTCTGGCAAAGTTCCCTCTGGCTTACCATGGACTTGTAATCGTAGGCGATCAATATGTAAGCCATGATGGAGTATCCCAACTTCTCGTAATCAAGATCCACTGTGTATTTCTGGATATACCCTTCTTTCTTCAGCCGTTCCATTCTCTCAAAGACTGTTGCCCTGGGAATGCCCAGCTTTGAAGAGATTTCAGATATTTTGTCCCTGCCATTTTCCTGCAGGTAAGTCAAAATCTGTAAGTCTTTGTTATCCAATTTTCCTTGCACTAATGTTAAAAAAATTCGGAGTATATAAATTAATGTTTACAAAATGGCACAGATTGAAAAGAATGCTTAAATAGGGTATGAAAAAAGTCCGAAACCGAGCAATCATATATAGCAAGAATGTTAACTTGTGAACAATAATGTAGAATACTTTACTCTATTGTTCAATTTATTACAATGAGAACAACGAATGATATTAGTTAAAAATATATTGAATGGTTTGTTTCCGCTTAAGATTTTAAGTCCAAATGCCAATTTTGGGAAATGCTTCATTCCATCCTGAAACTCCAGTTTCAACATTTTTTATTCTCAATAGATTAGACTGCACATTGACAAAGCGCCGGGGGGGAGATTTGAACTCCCGAGCTACTAAGAGCAATAGATCTCGAGTCTATCGCCATACCGGGCTAGGCTACCCCGGCCCTTTTCCAAATTATCTTTGGACACATTAAACTTCTCAGGAAGTGATAAGCCTGGCATGCTCTTTCATCATGCACCTGTCCATCACCACAAGGAGAGAATTTTTTTTCGCAAGTCTGGCGGCCTCATCGTTTACTACGCCCTCCTGCATCCACACTGTCCTGGGATGAATATTTAGAGCTTCCTGTACAATGGGCAGCACGGCATCTGATTTCCTGAAGATATCAACAATGTCCACTTTCTTGTCTGCGGGAATTTCCAGAAGGCTCTTGTATGATCTGATCCCCTCCCACTTCTCAATGGCCGGATTTACTGGCAGTATTTCATAACCCTTCTCTTTCAGGTATTTTGCGACCCTGTAGCTATCCCTGTCGGGCTTGTCTGATATTCCAACAACCGCTATAGTCCTGCTTTCCCTGAGTATGGATTTTATCTGTCCCTCGTCATATGATGCCATACCCAAAAATCCCATCGCCCATAATAAGGTTCATTGATGTTAGTCAATGTATTTATACGTAGTAAAATTACTCACCTTCCATGGTGATGATGTTTTGCCCTAAGTGCGGTTCTCTTATGTCACCTTCTGGAGGAAAGTTGGTATGTGGCAGTTGCCATTATACAATGAGTGCATCAGAAAGCGGAACAGGCCAGATCGTCAGCAAGAGCACCCAGAAAGAGATAATTATGATCAAGGAAGAGAAGGCTGTAGAACCACTGGATTCAGATGCGGTTTGCCCCAAATGCAAGCATATGGGCGCATATTACCTTCTGAAACAGACCAGATCAGCAGATGAGCCCGAGACTAAATTCTACACATGTGAGTCATGCGGGCATAGATGGAGGGAATACTGATCCTTTTAGCAGGTTTTCTGCTTACGCAATAGGTTAAAATTAAATGATTTACTTGGTGTCATAATGGTTCTGGAAAGTCTTGCCGGATCGCTCAGGGAGACCCTGAGAAAGATTTCCCGTTCAAGTTTCATCGACAGGGAGACAATAAAGGAGATTGCCAAGGACGTGCAGAGGGCACTCTTGAAAGCAGATGTGAATGTGAAGCTTGTCCTTGAACTCTCAGCCACTCTTGAACAGAGGGCAAATGAGGAAAAGCCCCCGGCTGGCATGACTGCACAGGATTATCTTGTAAAGATCGTATACGAGGAACTTCTGAAGATACTTGGTGAGGATTCCAGGCTTACACTGAAAGAACAGACCATAATGCTTGTTGGGCTGTATGGACAGGGAAAGACCACCTCAGCGGGAAAACTCTCCAGGTTCTTCCACAGGAAGGGTCTCAGTGTTGGTGTGATAGCAGCAGACGTCCATAGGCCCGGCGCCTATGACCAGCTCGAACAGCTTGCCAAGAAGCTCAATGTTCCCTTTTATGGGGAAAAGGGTGAAAAGAACCCTGTAAAGATCATAAAGAATGGCCTCAAGGCACACAGCGAACTCAAGGTTAAGATCATTGATACCAGCGGCAGGGACTCCCTGAACGACGACCTCATCAACGAAATCAGGGAGATTAAGGCAGCCTTCAATCCAGACGAGGTGCTCCTTGTGATTGATGCTACGGTGGGCCAGCAGGCTGGACCTCAGGCCCATGCCATTAACGAAGCCGTCGGCATAACTGGTGTCATCCTTACCAAAATGGACGGAACAGGAAAAGGAGGCGGTGCCTTAAGCGCTGTGTCTCAAATCCATGCTCCAGTTTACTTCATTGGCACAGGGGAGCACCCTGAAGACCTTGAAATCTTCCAGTCAAAGAAATTCCTTTCCAGGCTCCTTGGGCTTGGGGATCTGGAGACACTGCTTGAGGCATTCAAGGAAACTAACATTTCCGAAGAAGAGGCGGAAGAATCCATGAACAAGCTCATGTCCGGGAAATTCAATCTGAAGGACATGTATGAAATATGGGAAAAATTTGCCCAGCCCGGCTTGATTTCAAAAATGTTTGACTCGCTTCCGCTTGCAAAGATGCCCGGAGGCAACAAGATTGATTCCAATGCCATAGAAACCGCCCAGGAAAAACTCAGGAATTACAGGGTGATAATGGATTCAATGACTTACTTTGAGCTTGAAAATCCTGATGAGATAAATGCAAAGAGGATCTCCAGGATATCTAAAGGTTCAGGTCGAACAGAGGCTGATATCCGATCACTTTTGAGGGAATTCAAGGCCATGAAGAACAACATGAAGGCCATGAAAGGCAACCGTGGATTCAAGAAGATGATGAGGGCCCAGATAAAGTCGGGCAACTTCGGCCTGGAAGATACAGAAGCCCTGAACTAAGGTCCTATTCCTAGCATTTCATGAATTTTCCTAATGGTCAAACCTGACCTGGACAGGATTTCTTCCACCGAAACCTCATTGTAATCATATTGGGAAAGTTCTGAAAATAAAGCAGTCAGTTGAATTGAGCTGGCTCTGGCTAATGTCTCCCTGAACTGTAACTGTGTCTTCATCCCTTTCAAAAGAATCTCCCCAATCTTTCTGGAATATGATCCCGACGCATCCTCTCCGGAACTTCCGGATTCAATTATTGCCTGGGCTGCGAGCCTTCCGGAAATTACGGATTCCCTGAAACCAGTCAGGAAGAACCCGTCATAGAGCCCTGCGCCCATGCCAGCGTTGATGACACTGCCTTCCCCAGGGTATGGCTCCATCGCCAGAATAACTTCCCTGTTCCCTGAAATGATCTCCCTGCCATGGCCTTTTTGATCATATGCAGTCTCAAAAGGACCGGGCGAGTCCTTAATGCTGACGCAGTTGAACTGGTTATTGCCTCTTGGAACCACGTAATTCATGTTTGAGCCGGCGATAAGATCAACAATGGGGGTCAGTGAGCCTTCACTTTTAATTAAGCGGCGGTAATTGAATCTGAACCTCCTTCCATCCGCGTTCTCACCCTTCACTCCTAAGTATGGGGAGCCCATTGCCAATATTACATGCCTGGCTTCTACTGATGCCATTCTGCCCCCTTCCTTGTATTTTACAGTTAAGTTCCCATCTATCTGGGCCGCATCAATAAATTCTGATCTTATCCTTAACCTTGCTCCTGCCAGCACAGCCCCTGAAATTAATTCCTTGTCAAGGCGATCCCTTTCAACCACCGTATTGAATGCATCGCCCTCCCCCATATCCGGGCGGATGAAAAATGACTTGTTGCCTGCCCTCATTTCGATATTTTCAGGCTCATTGAGCTTGATCCGAGTGTCTTCCCAAAATCCTTCCAATTCCGGCAGTCTCAGGTTTACCAGATCTGCACAGACAACTGGGGCGCCAATTTCCATCTTGGAATCAAGGACAAGTGTGCTGAAACCTTCCTCTGAGAGTTTAAGTGCAGCGGTTGATCCTGCCGGTCCTGCTCCGACAACCACGACGTCGGCATAGTTTCTGGAAGTTTTTTTATGGCTCATCATGGCGATTACCGCTCATCCACATGATGTGGTATTCGCTTAATTTTTTTGCACTTCAGAGAAAAAGTTCTGCAGGTCAGGTTATATGGGTTGCCAACGCAGTATGGCGAAATGGTTGTGCAATGCACAGAACTGTGCAAATTTGGTTCCGCTAAACAAGGTTTAAATATCGTCGAATATACAGAGAACCTAGTAGGTTCCCATGAAAAGTGGTGGAGAATACGATATAATTGTTGCCGGTGCAGGTTTGGCAGGAACCCTGGCCGCGGCTGCCGCGGCTAGAAAAGGCAAAAATGTTCTATTGCTTGATAGAAACCCCGAAGCAGAGGTCGGAAAGAAGACCGTATGGGGATGGACCTGCGGCGATGCAGTTGCAGGATCTCACATTGATTTCGTTCAGAGAAAAATGGGCGTGCAGTTCGGGCAGCCTGAACTTGACAGGAGAGTTGACGGGGTGTACGCACTCTCTCCTGATCTCAAGACCAAGTTCATGTTCGAAGGTGTCGGCTATACCCTTGACAGGCCAGAATTTGAAGCGAAACTCCTCCAGATCTCAAAGACCTCCGGCGCCCACTACAGAAGCCAGTTTGAGGTCCAGGGACCAATTATTGAAGACAAGAAAGTGGTTGGCATATATGGCAGGGATAAGAACAAGGAAGAATTCACCTTCAGATCCAAGGTAGTAATAGATGCCCTTGGAATCTCCACTGTCATAAGGAGGAATCTTCCCGAAAACCCTTATGTGGACCGGGTAGTAGATATAGATGACGTGGAATCCACTGGAAGATACATTTACGAGTTTGAGCTGAACGGTGAGGACCTCGCTTACTATGACAGGGACAATGCCCTCATCCACCTGAACAACGTGATGGCCCCTGGTGGTTACGGATGGGTATTCCCCAAGAGCGGAAACAGGGTCAATATAGGCCTCGGAGTTCAGAAAAAGAGCCTTGACCTAAGAAACGCAAAACTTGGAAAGAAGGACAACCTCCAGACACTCATTGATGAATACGTGAAATGGAACCCGCTCTTAAAGAACCTAAAGCTCTGGAACAAGAACAACAATGGAAAGGGTTCCTGGTCCGTCGCAGTTAGGAGGAATATGGAGAGCCTTGTTTATGATGGTTACATGGGCGCAGGCGACAGCATGGTAATGCCAAACCCAATCAGCGCAGGAGGAATAGGCCCTGCCCTTATATCAGGCATACTGGCTGGAGAGAATGCAGCAAAGGCCATAGAGGCAAATGATACTTCAGTCAAAGGCCTCTGGCAATACAATGTTGACTATAACCAGGCATACGGCAAGAAGATGGCAGGAATGGAAGTCTTCAGGATTTACCTGCAGTCATTGAATAACGATATCCTGAATTATGGCATGAGATCTTTCCTTACCACAAAAGAAGCTTCAGACATTACCCTCGGGCTCATTCCGGAACTCAGCGTTGGAGCGAAGTTCAAGATGGTGCTTAAGGGGGCAAGAAACATCAGTGCATTTACAAACCTCGTCTGGGCAGTGGGCAGGATGAAGACCATGAATGAAATGTATGAGAAGTACCCGGAAACCCCGGAGACATTCACACCATTCAAGCAGAAAGTGGTTCATATGATTGAAGAGGCAAAGGAAAGGTTCCCCTCTTCCCCGATCTGAAAATTTAAATTATTTTATTGAGGAGCTTCACTTTTTAGCTCTTTTTATTGTTTTGTCAGCTGGTTTCACGTTTTGCTTTTCCTGTGATTCTCTGAAGTACCTGCAGTAACTTGAAACCAAGCATTCACTGCATTTTGGCCCTATTGGCCTGCATATTTTCTTACCGAATTCGACGAGAATTGGGTTGAAACCAAGCCAGTATTCCACCGGTACTATCTTCCTGAGATCTTGCTCAGTTTCATCAGGATTTTTAGAGTTTGACCATCCTATCCTGTTGCTTATCCTGTGGACATGTGTATCTACGGCTATGGCAGGCTTGCCAAGTGCATCTGCAAGCACAACGTTAGCGGTCTTCCTTCCTACACCAGGTATGACTGTCAGTTCCTCAACTGTATCCGGGACCTTGCCACCGTACCTGTCCCTGATTATTGCAGCTGCATCTATGACTCTCCTTGCCTTTACTGTTGCAAACCCCACCCGGGATATCAACCCGTACACATCCTCATACTTTGCCTGCGATAACCCCGTTGCATCAGCATACCTGTTGTAAAGATTCCTGGCTGCCACATCAGTGACCTCATCCTTGGTCCTGTGTGACATTATGGTAGTTATTAGGACCCAGAAAGGATCCTTGAATTCAAAATGGTGCGGAGGAGACTGGCTCTTGATTCCGGCATAAATGGCAGGGAATGTCTCCCTTGCAGTTTTGAGGTTCATTGTGCATCCCAGTATTCCCGTATTTCCCTGAAATCCCATTTCTCCCCTGCCTTAAGCGTCTGGACAAATGCCTCCGCGAGTTTCAGGTTGGTGATCAGTGGTATGTTCTTCCTGATTGCAAGTTTTCTTATCTGGTAACCATCCTTGATTGAACCAGACCTGGAGTTCGGCGTGTTGATGATCAGGTCAGGCCTGTTTTCACTGATGTACTGGTCAATTCTGGGCTCTCTCACATCCTCCATTTTGTATATGACTTCCGCCTCCAGGCCATTCTCCCTGAGAAAATGCCTGGTGCCCGGTGTGGCAACCAGTTTGTGTCCAAGCTTCGAGAAATACCTTGCAATCTCTAACAACTGATCCTTATCCTTGTCGCTTATGGATACCACCACAGAACCCTTGCTCGGCATCCTGACGTTCATCATTTTCAAGGCTTTTCCAAGAGCCTCTTCCAGGGTCCGGCCTGCTGTCATGCCTTCTCCAGTGGATTTCATCTCAGGCCCAAGTATTGCATCAAGGTCCAGGAACCTGTTGAACGGGAATGCAGGTATTTTCACGAAGTAACTTTTCGGCTCGGCCTCCTTCCGTGCTTTGAGGGTGCCTGTAAGCATTGCATCGATACCTGCTGAAATCCAATCCAAGCCTGTGGCCTTGCTGACGAAGGGCAGAGATCTGCTCGCCCTGGAGTTGAGCTCTATTACGAAAATGTCATTGCCCTTCACAGCAAGCTGAAGATTGGAAAAACCGATGAGTTTGTATTTTGCAACAAATGAAGAAACGAGTTCCCGGATCCTTTCCCTGGTCTTCCTGTCAGGTGAGTCAGGGGAAAGTGTCATCGTGGCATCACCAGAATGAGTCCCTGCCTCCTCTATGTGTACACATATGCCTGATATCACGAAGTTCTTGCCATCTGATACAAAATCAACATCAATTTCAATGGCATCTTCCACATACCTGCTCAGGAGAACAGGGAAACCAGGCCTTTCCTGGAGAAGCGCTGCAACCCTTCCATATACCTCCTCCTTCTCGTTGATAATATCCATGGCCCTTCCCCCTATTATGAAACTGCTCCTCACAATGACCGGGAGAGGAGTCCTCTCAATGGCATCCACTGCTTCCTGCATGTTTGTGACAGTCACGAATTCAGGCTGCTTTATGCCATATTCCATTAGTGCCTCTGCGAATTTCTTTCTGTCTTCTATAGCCTCAATGCTCTGTGGAGAAGTCCCCAGGATCACCTCATCCCCAAAGATTTCCCTGATCTGCATTGCAAGGTTCTGGCCAGTCTGGCCGGAGAACTGTATTATGATCCTGCAGGGGGATTCCCTCTTAATTATGTTGCAGATATGTTCCAGTGACAGCGGTTCGAAATACAGGACATCAGAAACGTCAAAGTCTGTTGAAACCGTCTCTGGGTTGCTGTTGACCATCACTGTCCTGTAGCCGCTTTCCCTCAATTTCAGAACTGCCTTGACCGAACCATAGTCGAATTCAAGCCCCTGTGAAATCCTGTTGGGACCCGATCCAAGGACAACCACCGTCTCTTTTTTCCTGTCCATATTAAGAAATTCGTTTTCCTGGTCATAGGTGGAATAAAGGTACGGAGTTTCGGCAAAGAACTCGCCTGAACATGTGTCTATGGCCTTGTATGCAGGGAATACATCTTGCCTCTCCCTCTCCCTGTAAATTTCTGTTTCCCTGATCCCGGTAAATGCAGAAATCAGTGAATCCGGGATGCCGGTGTACTTGAGTTCCCTGAGATTTTCCGGCATTACTCCGGTACTAAGTTCTGCAAGCCTGTCGGTGACATTCTTCAACTTCTCCGTAAAGTAAATTGCATATCGGGACAGGTTGCTTACCTCTTCAGGGCTCCATTTCCTGAGCAGTGCTTCCATTATTGCATAAATTCTCAAGTCGGACGGAGTTCTGATGAGTTCCCTTAGTTTCTCATCGGAAACCGTAAGTCTAAGAGCCTGGGACTCCTTGGTTTCCAGAGAGGCTATTGCCTTGAAGAAAGCCTCTTCAAATGTCCTCCCAATGCCCATGACTTCTCCGATGGATTTCATCTGGACCCCGATTTTCCTCTCCACCTCGAATTTGTCAAACGGCCATCTGGGAATCTTAACGGTTATGTAGTCCAGGGAAGGCTCAAAAGCTGCATAAGTGTTCTTTGTTATCGGGTTGATTATCTCTGTGAGGTTATATCCAACAGCAATCTTGCTGGAAGTTCTGGCAATGGGGTATCCGCTTGCTTTAGAAGCCAGTGCCGAAGACCTGGAGGTCCTTGGATTCACCTCAACAATGTAATATTCTTCTGTCTCCTGATTTAGAGCAAACTGGATGTTACAGGCCCCCCGTATTCCAAGGGAAGAAATGACCTTGATTGCGGAATCCCTCAGGTTGTGGTATTCCTGGTCGCTCATCGTCTGTGATGGTGTTACAACAATACTTTCACCTGTATGGACTCCCATTGGGTCCAGGTTTTCCATATTGCATATGGTAATGCAGTTTCCAGCATTGTCCCTTATGACTTCATACTCGATTTCCATTATCCCTTCAAGGGATTTTTCCAGTTCAAGCACCTCTTCGGGATAGACCCTGAAAAACTCATTGGCGAGAACCGAAAGTTCTTCCCTGGTCCTTAGGATTTTGCCTCCGGAGCCTCCCAGTGAGAATGATGTTCTTACAATCAACGGATAAATGTCAAGCTTCGGAATCTCCTCCTCAAAGTTGCTTCGCGTAAGCCTTGCTGACGGGGCAACTGGCTCGTTTATATCCAGCATTAGCTTGTGGAATTTCTCCCTGTCCTCCGCAGTGTCAATTGTTTCAATGGATGTTCCGATGACTCTCACGGGATACTTCTCAAAAATGCCTTCCCTCTTCATTTTTAGGGCAAGATTAAGTGCTGTCTGCCCACCCATTGTGGGGAGGATGGAATCGACCTTCTCCTTAACAATGATGCGTTCCACTGCCTCAACGCTGATTGGCTCTATGTATATCCTGTCGGCAACACTGTGGTCAGTCTGGATTGTTGCAGGGTTTGAGTTCAGGAGCACTACCTCTATTCCCTCCTCCCTCAGCGAAAGGCATGCCTGTGATCCTGCATAATCAAACTCAGCAGCCTGGCCTATTACAACAGGTCCTGATCCAATGACCAGCACCTTTTTGATTGATTTGTCAAGAGGCATCAGCGCGCCTCCAGGTCTTTTTTTATGTCTTCAAAAAACCATCTCGCATCCCTTGGGCCTGGCGATGCCTCAGGGTGGTACTGGACACTGAAAATTGGCTTATCGTTGTGCCTGACCATTTCAACACTTCTGTCATTGATATCCCACTGGGTTACAATGAGCCCAGTGTTCTCCAAAGAATCACCGTTCACCGCATAGCCATGGTTGTGGGTGGTGATGAATATCCTATTACTGTCGGTCACAGCATGGTTTGAACCCCTGTGGCCGAACTTCATCTTCACTGTCCTACCTCCAAGGGCTAATGAAATTATCTGGTGGCCCAGGCATACCCCATAAATGTGTGAATCATCAGAGCGTTTTCTGATAAATTCAGTTACCTTAGACAATGAACTGTGGGAAGGGTCGCCAGGACCGTTTGAGATAAAGATTGAATCATAATCATAGTCTATCTTTTCAAAATTGAAGTTGTATGGAACCACGTAAAGGTCTGCTAGCTTGGAAAGTTCCCTAAGCAAGCTCTTCTTGGCCCCCACATCTATGAAGAGAACTTTGTGTTTGCTGTCTCCCTTGACATGGTATGGTTCCCTGCAGCTGACCTTCGAAACCACATCCTGATCCATCGGATCAGGGAATGATGTTGGCACTTCTGGTGATGATGCAATATAAGCACGCATCACGCCCTTCTCTCTGATCTTCCTCACAAGGAACCTTGTATCAACCACATCAATGCCTGGAACCTTCTGTTCCTCCATAAGATTGTTGAAGTACAACCAGCTCGGATCTATCAAGAGTTTGGCGTGCGCGTCTCTCGCCACAACTCCGGAAACCTGGATCGAATCGCTTTCAAACAACCCCATTTTGAGTGGGTAATTTGCAACTGTGGGGCTGGCAAAAGTAAGTATCTGGTTCTTGTAGGATGGGTCGGTGATGGATTCCAGGTATCCAGTCATTGATGTTGTAAAGACTATTTCACCATAGGAATCCCCGATGTAACCAAAAGCAATCCCCTTGAGAACCGTTCCATCCTCAAGGATAAGGTACCTGTTCATTCCGCTTCACCCTTCCCTCTTTCTCCATTTATTCCTTCCCATTTCAAAATCATGAGGATCAACTTGATTGGTTTCCCGCCTGGTAAGAAAACAAATAAACCGGATGGAAAAGCGGCGTTCCTGACTTCCTTTCCGGCTGCGTATTCCAAGACTGTTCGGGCTTGAAGATACAAGAGTTAGATAAAACCATTTTGTTTTGATTGCCTTTAATGAACGATACATTTGGAAGAATTTGCAGGAAAGCTTTATGATTCAGGTTCCGCAGACATCTATGAAATTCTGGAACAGGATGTTACCATTCTCAAAAGACAGCTTGGGTATGAACACCTCCACACCATCATTCAGGGCTTTGTAAAATTCCTTTGAGAATTCAGGGTCAGTATTACTGTTTGGGATAAAGCACCTGGCGGATTTCCTGAAAGTAAGGATGAAAAGTGCAGAACGCCCCCCGCCGGAAACATGCTGCCTCAGAATTTCAATGTGTTCCCTCCCTCTCTTTGTGGGGGCATCCGGGAATGTTGCAGTTTCCCCCACCATCATAGTGCATCCCTTAACCTCAATCAGCGTATCCTCCCACTGGAAGTCTATTCTGTGATTGCCAATTTTAACCTCTTTCCTTGAATCGGCAGGAAGGAATTGTGAGGCCAATTCTGAGTGAACACGTGAATCAGTAAGGACCCATTCATCATTGCACTGTGATGCAGTTACAGAATAGGATGTTTTAATTCCGTTCGTCTTTCTTACGAGAACATTGTTTCCCGGGAATATGAGCTCAAGGAGCCTTCCGGGGTCATGAAGATGGCAGGGTATGTTCTTTCCTTCCACACTAACGTTGACAAGAAACCTGTTTGGCCTGTCAATGACCGTTCCCTGTAAAAGATCTGTGGCAAAGCTGTAAAGTCTCGCACCGGATTCCGGAATTCTGAGAATATCCCATAGACCTGCCATCTTCAATCTTTTAAACTCATGACTTTGAAGGTGATGACATCAACGTGTGCCCGCATTCAGAGCAGTATTTCTGACCCTCTTCTGTTTCGCATTCGCATTCACACGTTGGGCTCCCGATTTCCAGCTTGCAAAAAACACACATGCTTCAGAGGATGGGTTCTTTGTATTTATGATTTGAATCTTAACCATTAACTGGTTAGGTCAGCAGCGTGATAGATAAATATGAGAAGCATAAATCATGGAAGCATGATGAGTTTACCTGATAATTCCAAGCTTCCTCCCGACCTTTTGGAATGCTTCTACTGTGTAGATGATATCATCCCTGGAATGTACAGCTGAAGGCATCAACCTGATCCTTGCCGCACCAAGGGCGACAGTTGGATACACAATTGGCGATGCGAAGACCTTTTCTTCCTTGTACAGAAGGCCACTGAGTTCAAGCGTCTTCTTCTCGTCGCCCACCATGACCGGCGTTATTGGAGTCTTTGTGCTCCCTGTGTTAAAACCTATTTCATTGAGCTTCTCCCTGAGAAGTTTTGCATTGTCCCACAGTTTCCTCAGAAGTGAGTCGTCCCCTTCCATTATCTCAATAGATTTCAGAACTGCAGCGGTATCTCCAGGATTTAGGCCGCTGCTGAAAAGGAATGGCCTTGCCTTTCTCTTGAGATATTCAACGAGGTCTTCAGAGCCTGCTACAAATCCTCCCATAGAACCAATGGCTTTCGAGAATGTTCCCATCTCGACATCTATCCTGTGAGAAACACCGAAATGGTCACAAATTCCCCTTCCGTGATCGCCAAGCACACCTTCCCCATGTGCATCGTCCACGTAGCTCATTGCACCATATTTCTCCGCAAGTTCCACAATATCAGGAAGTGGCGCAATGTCACCGTCCATTGAAAAGACCCCATCTGATATGACCAGAGAACGCCTGAACTTTTTCACATTCTCTTTTAACTTCATCTCAAGGTCAGTCATATTGAGGTGCCTGTACACACCCCGCTGGGCACCGCTAAGCCTTACTCCGTCAATGATACTTGCATGGTTTAGTTCCTCACTGAGAACGTAATCCTCCTTGCTAACAAGTGATGGTATGGTTCCTGAATTAGCCAGGAGCCCACCCTGGTACACCAGGGCCGCTTCCATGTGCTTGAACTTTGCAACCTTCTCCTCCAGCTTGAAATGAATTTCGTTCGTGCCTGCAATTGACCTAACTGCACCGGCTCCCACTCCAAACTCCTCAATGGCCTCAATTGCTGCCTTCTTTACTTCCGGATGGTTGGCGAGACCGAGATAATTGTTGGAGCACATGTTGAGCACCCGGTTGCCTTCAATCTTGACCCAGGCGCCCTGTGGGGACTGGAGAACCTTGATAGGGACAAACCTTCCTGCATCTTTCATTTCCTGTATTTCATCCTTGATCCACTGTAAAGAAGTCACATTTATCATTGGTTTAATGCCGGAAAAGTTTTAAACTTCACTCTTACGGCTCAAGACTAATATTTGTTTAAAAGGAAACAGGAAAATCCATATTTTTATAATAGCTGCTTATTTACGCTGATGAGCCCGTACATCCTGCTCCTTCTTGTTGCCCTATCCGTGTCCTCACTGCATATGATCGCACCTGACCACTGGCTGCCCCTGACAGTAATATCAACTGCGAAGTCCTATTCCCCGACAAAAAAATACGGCGTGGCAGCTGCGCTAGGCTTCACGCACGCAGGAACCTCCATTGTTGTGGCTGTGGCAATATTCTATGCTGGCCTGGTGCTTATCCACAGCTATATCAGTTATCTGCTCCTTTCTGGCGAAGTGCTCCTGGTAATTATTGGGCTCTACTTCATAATAAACGGGTACAGGGAGTCAGGGGGAGAAACCTCCATTTCGGAGACCTCTGCACTTTCTGTAAGTGCATTGCCTGACCTTGCTCTCCTCCCCATAGTAATATCGGGGGCCACACTGAGCAGCATGCAGATTGGAACGATATTGCTCGTCTTCTTCCTGTCTAGCGGCATCGCGCTCACAGCTATGGTGTTCATTGCAGGAAAAGGGCTTGGAAAAGCTATTTCCAGGGTACCCCCAAAATATATGGACTACCTCATTGGAGGTGTCCTGATTGCCACTGCGGTCCTTATACGCTTTATTTAGATTATTTCCAGGTTGAAGGGTTCGATAAGCTTCATTGACACCGCTCTTCTGTAATAGAGTTCCAGTGCCTTCCTCCCCTTTTCGCCGAAGTCGATGGACAACGGGTTCACATACATCCGGATAAATTTCCTCTCAAGTTCCATGTCCGCGTACCTGGCATATTTAAGGGAATATTTTACCGCATCATCCTCATTCTTCATGGAGTACTTGATGGAATCCTCGAAGTCTTTCTTGTACTTCATTGCAACATCTTTTCCCAGAGACTTCTTTATTGCGTTGAACCCGAGGGGAATCGGGAGATCACCGGCATACTCCTTCCACTTTCCATAAAGGTCAAGGACTTTAATCAGACCCTTGTCCTGAAAAGTAAGCTGCTCATCATGGATCAGGATGCCTGCATCAACTTCGCCTGAAATTACTGCTTCAGGAATCTGGTCAAACCTGACTTCCTTGAATTCCTTTGGCTCTGGGCCGAACATCTTGTAAAGCAGATAGGCGGAGGTGAATTTCCCCGGTATCGCAACCACAGACTTGGAAAGGTCGACCTTCTCCTTTGCTACCACTGCAGGGCCGTAACTCAAACCAAAACTTGCACCGGATGTTGTGAGGTAGTACTTGTCATGCACCTTTGCATATCCGTTGGCAGAAATTGCAGTTACATCATACAGTTCCCCGGGAGCTTCTTTGTTCAGGGTCTCGATGTCCTTTACCACCTGGTCATAATCAAATGCGCAGGGGATCTTCTTTTCGAACATAGCATAAAACATGAATGAATCATCCGGGTCTGGCGTATGGGCTATAACTAGTTTCATGAAAAGGAAAGCACTTCATGTAAGAATTGCTTTTCGCTTTACAGATAAATTGTCAGGGAATGAAATATTTCGAGATGCTGGTCCTCAAAATGTTCTGCAATCTTATGCATAACCTTTGTTCGGAGCGTATGCCGTCTCAGTCGAACCTGTTTCAGAAAGCTCAGGTTGCTTTCTCAGGTACAGGTATTCATCCATCATGGATGGCAAAGAGGTAACCGCACTCTCGGGGAACGGATCTCCGCACAGATCAATGGGAGTGGGGTCTTCCCCCTTGATCCTTCTCAGTTCTTCCGCTTTCAGCATTCCGTGGTGAACGGCATGCCGCATGTCCTTAAGGTATTTCATGACTAGATCAAAAGGTTCATGATACCACCATATGGATCTGTTTTCACCAGACGATTTCCAGGGATGCGGGGAAGGTGGCGCATCACTGTTTACTGCATATTTTTGAAAAACTATTCCATCAGGCTGAATAAATTAGTAAATGGGATATGGCGGGCATCCCATGACATTTCATATTTTCAATCAATATTTTCCATTAACTGTTAAAGCCCTCAAAATAACAGGCACTGGAATTAAATATTGAATCAGAATGGCATACACCTGAAATTCTGGTGATTTCATGAAGAAGATACTCATTGCCTTCGGCGGTAACGCCCTTCTGAGAAACGGAGATGACAGTACTTTTGATTCGCAGCTAAACAGGGCTACTGAGGCATTTGAGAGGATTGCTGACATAATACTGGAAAATAATGTTATAATAACCCATGGAAATGGCCCGCAGGTCGGAAATATACTTCTTCAGAACGAGTCCTCGCGTAAGGTTACCAAGGCTATGCCCCTTCATGCTTGCGGAGCCATGTCTCAGGGCCTCATCGGTGAGATTCTTGCTGAAGCCTATGACAGCGTGAAACTTAAGAAAGGCATAATGAAAGAGGCTTCAGTCATCGTGACTAGAACAGTGGTAGACAGGGATGACCCCGCATTCCTGAACCCGACAAAACCCATTGGCCCATATTATGACAGGGAAACTGCTGAAGACCTTATGAAAACAAGGAAATGGCAGATGAAAGAGGAGGGAAACAAGGGTTACAGGAGGCTTGTTCCCTCTCCCGTTCCTAAGGATATATTGGAACGTTCTGCAATATTCAACTGCCTCAATGATGGCTTCATGCCTATATGCACAGGTGGAGGGGGAATCCCGGTGGTGAAATCTGAACGGGGATATATGGGTGTAGACGCTGTCATCGACAAAGATCTTGCCTCCTCACTGCTTGCAAGAATACTGGAAGTTGACAAATTTGTAATCCTCACCGACGTCAAGGGAGTCTACAGGAACTACGGCGGTTCAGACGAGGAGTTTATCCCGGATATCAGTGCCATTGATTTAGAGAAAGATTTGAAATCTGGCATTTTCCCTAAGGGAAGCATGGGGCCGAAAGTCTTGGCAGCCCTTGAATTTGCAAGAGTAACCGGTAAACATGCGGTTATAGGTTCACTGGATGAAGCTGGAAGAGTTATTAGTGGAAAGGCAGGGACAATAATCCACTGATATATCTATTTCTCCACCTTCACATAATTCTGGGATTCTTCACGGAGTTTGCCGGATCTTACAAAATCATTGAGCACCCTATCCAGGTGGTGGCTAGAAATGTCAAGGTCATACTGTTCCCTGAGAAGCGCCTTGATGCCAGCCAGATTCAGCTTGCCTTTCATCGCTTTCATGAGGAGATTGTCCAGATCTTCGTACACATTCCATGGAAAAATAAACCAGGTCCACTGCTTCTGGTCAACAAGTTCACCATAAAAATCCGGGACAAATTCTGATCTGGTTATATGAAGCATGGTTGCAGACCTGATGTCGGCTGGTTCCTGGCTTTTGACAAAATCGTACGCCAGCTTCATGCTCTGGCCAGTGTCCGTGATGTCATCGACAATGAGCACCTTTTTCCCTTTGAGGTTCAGCTTCCCGGGATCGTTGAGGACTGCCTGCCCGCTCTTGGTCGCAGTAATGCCCCAGTGTTCTGTCTTGATAGAAAGTAAGTCCTTGATCCAAAGCGAGTCTGAGAGGATCCTGGACGGAACGAGTCCCCCGCGTGACAATCCAATGATAACCTCAGGTGAAAAGTTGTCCACTACCTGTGCCCTGATGGCACTGCACCATTTTTCAATGTCTGACCAAGATACTAAATGTGCTCTGAACTCCATTGAATACCAAAACAGTATCAGAACACCCTTTAAACATATTTCATGGATTTTGGTCCCCGAAAATTGCGCGCAGGATTGGAATTTGTCCTAATGCAAATTTTTAGATTTTCCATAATTATATGGTCTCAGATATTTTTATAACTTCATTTCTATTTTACAAATATTTTTATATTGATTTGCGGTAATCATAGAATGAGCAGTTTAGATATAGCCCTTATAATTATATTCTTGATAATTGTCTTTATCCTGCTCTCCGGCCTCCATATCCTGAAGGAATGGGAGAGGGGAGCTGTGTTCACGCTAGGGAGATTTTCCCAGATAAAGGGCCCCGGTGTCATTTACGTGTGGCCCATAGTCAGCAAGGTATCAACACTATTATCAACAAGGATACAGGTAGTTTCTTTCAAAACAGAAAGTACATTTACAAAGGATAACGTCCCAATCAATGTTGACGCAGTCATGTACTTCCAAATCATTGATCCACAGAAAGCAATACTCAATGTGGAAAACTTTGGAGCGGCGACTAACTTTTCCGCACAGACAACCCTCAGGGAGGTTTTGGGGAAGAGTTCCTTTGATGAAGTTCTATCAGAAAGGGAGAAAATAGGCGAAGCAGCCAGGGAAATCATAGATGAAAAGACAGAGAATTGGGGAATCAAAGTTTCATCCGTTGAAATAAGAGATGTGATTGTACCACAGAACCTCCAGGAAGCCATGTCCAGGCAGGCATCTGCTGAGAGGGAAAGGAGATCCAGGGTTACGCTTGCAATTGCTGAGGTTGAAGCCGCACAGAAAATGGTGGAGGCTGCAAACCAGTATACAAACAACCCCACTGCTTTCCAGCTAAGGTGGAGGAATATCCTTTATGAAATAGGCCTTGAAGGAAAGGGTACACTAATGATGATCCCTGCGAATACTCCGCCAGTAGGAGTGTATAATCCGCTTTCAGCTGTTGCCCTTGATGAACTTTCAAGGAGAGCAAAGGAAGATAAGGGGAAAACTAACCCATAATTTCTTTGCAAGCTATCTCCATTAATTTTTCTGGAGATAGTTCATTGACCCTTTTATTACAGAGATCCTCCGGCAGCCCGCTTAAAGACGATGAAAGTTTCTTCCTCCTGTTTGAGAAGAGCTTTCTGAGGACTAAATCTGCTTTTCTAATATCGACTTCCAGGTATTCCCCCCTGGGCATGATCTCTATGACAGAAGAGTCCACTTCCGGGACAGGACTGAATGAATTTCTGGAAACTTTAGCAATTACCTTAATTCTGAATCGTAGCTGCGCATTTACGGAAAGTCTTGAATAATCCTTGGAACCCACCGGTGAAACCAGCCTGTTGCAAAACTCTCTCTGCAGCATAAGTATTGCACGCTTGAACTGGAAGTTTCCAAGATGAAATAATATTTCTGAAGAAATGTGGTAAGGCACATTGCCGATGATCCCATCGAACTGATTTCCGCGAAGATCGAGAAAGCTGCCTTTCGCCAGCCTTAGTGCACCGGATTCCACAGACTGATTAAACTTTCCGAGAAGTTCCTCATAAAACCTGTGGTCAGGTTCAATGGCTTCCACATTGTATCCCTTTTCAAGGAGGATTGCCGTAAGAGTTCCCGGGCCAGGGCCTATTTCCATTATCCTGGAACCGGGGGGCAACTTCAACGCCTCAACTTCGAAACGCGCAACTTTAGGATTGCGCAAGAGAACCTGCCCATATTTTTTTGTGTAAAGCTCCCCGGGTCTTGGACTCATCTTGCCACGAAAAGCTTGTGCTTCTCAAATCTTTCCTGGAGCTCCACCACGATTCTTCCGGCAATCATCTTCTGGGGATTGTGGACAGTTTTTACCCTCTCAGTGAGTTCATGGAATGATTCGAAAAGCTTCTTTTTCCTCTCGTCAAGTATGTTCCACATGGTCTTGTTTCCAAGTCCCGGCAGGAGCTCAAGGGAGTGGAGCCTGGTGGATATTGATTCCGCCTGGTTGAAGAACTTGATGAAATCCTTCTCCCGTGAATTGATGATGTTTTCGAGCGTGAAGGGAAGTTCGTTCATCGCGGCATTTGTAAGGTCTGCGTAGGAGATTCTCCTCTTCACTGACATTACCTTATCCCTTTTTTCCTGCTCCTTACCAATGTATACCCTTTCGCCTATGGTGATGACAGCATTGGTCTTGGGGATAAGCTCCAGAAGTTTGAATTCAGTTTCGCCGACTGCTATGGCCAGTGGGGTTTTATGGTAACTCTTGTCATCTGCCCGGCCCTGCGGCAGATAGTCTAACACATATGCAAATTCTTCCAAAAATCAAAGCCTCCCCTGCCTTACTCGCCTGTAAAATAACTAACGAGGCTATTTAAATCTTTTTCGGAGAGCATAATACTGTATCCTGAAACAATGCTGGTTATTTCTTCCTTGCTTTTTGGCACCAGGTCAACCAGTTTCACCGCCACCTTCTCAGGAAACTTGAAATCTTTTACCAGATCTGCAACGGCCTTCTTGGCATCCTTTCCTTTCATCTTCAAAAATGCCTCACAGTAGCCAAGATTCTCAGCTTCAGTAGGATCATGTTCCTTCTTCTTGGAGAGAACGTCAAACACTTCTGGTATAGTGATAAACTTGCTTTTCATTATCTTCCTTCTATCTTCTTGAGGTGCACAGGCGCAGCAAGGATCTCTTTCCTAACGCTTCCGATCGTTACAGCGAGCAAATAACATTCACCCTGCTTCCGGGTTATTCTTCCAGTAAGTCCCTGGAATCCATGATAGGGCATTCCGTTGTGTATGGATGGCTCAATATTTACTGCTGCAAGGTCTCCAACTTCAAAATTCTTAAAGAATCTTGAAACTGGAGGCAGGCCTCTATCCTTGACACGCTTTGTCATTTTCATTCTGGAGCCCGCTCTTGGGCCATGAGACATCTTTACCATTTATTCACCGTTCCTGTGTATCCAAACCACATCAAGGCTTTCAACCGTCAGAGGTTCACCGTAAATTTCAGACAAACTCGGCTTTGTTCTGCCTTCATCGCCATGTATTAGTTCTTTGATATAGGTCCCGGCCTCAGCCCGCACCTTTATCACGGCGATGTTGCCAAGAGTATCTTCCACAGTGACATCCTGCAACGTCTTATCCCTTATGAGATCAGATCTTCTGGTAGATACCCTTAATGGTGTCCTTTGATAAATATGTTTTCCAGTCAATTTTCCCGCAGCTTCCTCTATTCTTTCCCTTTCAATGTCTGCATTAGCCTTTACCCTGATAAGATAGGTTTTATCATTTGCAGCACCCTTGAGCCTTGCGACTTCTTCCTTCTTTGAAATCCTTAATTGAAAAATCTCAACTCCTTCCCCTGAATTGCTGACCCTCTTCTCTAGATCTTCTAAAGAGAATGTGCGAATCCTAGGCTCTGATACTTCCATGATGAACTCTCTTCCATTGCCCAGCATCTGGACATCAACGTCCTCCCTTCCTGCGCCGTGGAGGAAATAGTTCCTTCCCTGAACCATTGGCATAAGAATGTCCCCGATCAAGGTCTCTATGGATGTGCTCATGTCCTTTCTGTGTATCCATCTTGTCTGAGGGATGTCCCTTCTCATTTTCCTGTAGAGGCCATAGACGAAGATACTCCTTGTAATTAGTTGAAAAGAGTCATAATTGATGTCTACAACAATGTTAAGATCAGGTTCTGAAAACTCTGCTTCCTTGCCTGTTCTGGCCCATATGACCTTTCCAAACTCGCGGTTGAATTCTCTCTTAATGGGCTCTCCTTGTCCGCTGCCAAGCTCCTTCTGAAAGGACTCGTCCATTTCAATCGTCTTCTTCGGGAACCTTGAGCCTACGAGATAAGTGTTAAATTCAATACCACGTGCCTGCTCAATGAATTCCTGGAAATAAGCATCCAGCCTCTGGAAAACACCCTGGCATATCTGGCACGACTCTTCTCCCACCACTTCTATATGTGAGAGCTTCGGCTCATTTTCTATGTTTTGTAAAAAATTGCGTCCCCTCTCAGGGTTTGCAATACCAGTGCCAACATTGGCAAAAGCACGGCCTATGCAGCGCTCGCACACCTTAGAGGCGTGCGGTGCCTGAGGGGTCTCTGCGTTCATTATCTTGCGAGAATTACTTTTTCAATTCCGGGTCTTTCCTTGATGAAAACCCTGGAGCCGCATTCACATTCAATTTCTGCTGTTCCAAAGGATTTTTCAAGAGGCCTTCCGCATCTTATGCACTTATACATTTTGCGCTTCCTCTGCCTGTACCACTACCCTGCTAAGCTCAGGAGTGTATGACCCGCCTGCAAACTTGTGCTGGCAGTGCCTGCATTCCCAGATTCCCGCGGCAACTCTCTTGACTTTCTTCTTCTTGCAAGAAGGGCAGGTATAGTATGCAATCTTCTGTTTGTAAATTTCATTCCATGTCTTCCTGACAGTGACCCCGTACCTTGGTCCGAACCTGCCAGCGGCGCCTACCTTAACTGTTCTCTTGGACATATTAATCACTGAAGATATTTTTCGCGGATTAGTTTCCCTGTATCGCTTGATATCTTTATAGCTTTTCGGATTTCATCGAGAGTGAAGGAACCTGAATCTCCCTTCTGCATTGCCCTGATGTGGCCTTCCTCGCTCATGGATACTGTGATCCTGGCTGAGGAAAGCTGTTCCTCTTCCACAGATGGATCTACTATGATCTCATCGCCGATCTTTACCATTGTAACGGAGACTGGGAAGTTCCTGATGGGAAGTGCGAAATCTTTTCCGCCCTCCTTGGAACCTGGCACAATTGCTGTCTTAAGTGCAGAAAGTACACCCATTGTGCAGGCGTCGATGAGGTTGCCATCATAATCTATGACATTGATGTCAACGAAAACAATGTATACCTTCTTTGCCGGTTCTATGACCAGCTTCTCGAGCTCAATCATCTTGCTTTCCCTGATCCCCCTGTCAACTACTCTTGCAATCTCGATTGAAGTTTCATTTGGGGGGCCGGCTTCAAATGTGGGAAAAGCCATTGGGAGAAGTTCCACATTCGTGGTGAGGACCCCCTGGTTTGGAGTGTCCGGGAACGGCTCTCCAGACTCAATCTTAATGCCAGCAACTATTTTGGTTCTGCCAAGTTTTACAAATGCTGATCCCGCTGCCCTTGGGATATAATTTGTCTGGATTGTAATTTCCCTGAACTCATTGAGACCTCTTCCGTCATCCCTCTTTCCTTCCTTTAGCTTCCTTATTATGTAATCTCTCTTTATTTCTGACAGTACGCCTGCCTCATCTCTCGGCATTACTCACCACCCCTTTCAAGTGCTAGTGAAATAAATTTGCCGGCAAGGGCCTGCCTCTGAATTTCGTTGATCCTCTTTATCGCGTCAAGTATCATCTCAGTAGCCTTGTCAAATTCTTCCAGAGAAAGGTCTCCATCCATCTGAATGAGGACTACCTTTCCTGATTTAGCAAGTATTCCCATTGGGAGATCTGCCTGCCCAAAGTTATCTTCTTCCTTGCCCAGGTCCAGGACTATCTGGCCGTCAATTTTCCCTGCGGTGCATCCCACAACAAGATCCCTCATTGGGATTCCAGCTGATGCAAGTGCAACTGAAGCTGCGGTGAGGCCTGCAATTCTAGTTCCCGCATCGGCCTGGAGCACCTCTATGAAGACATCAATCTGCGCCCTTGGGAACTGCTCCACCATCACTGCGTTGGACAGTGCTTCTGAAATAACCTTGGAAATCTCCACTGATCTTCTGTCAGGTCCCGGCCTCTTCCTCTCATCAACTGAGAAGGCAGCCATGTTGTACCTTGCCTTGATTATGGCTTTCTCAATATCCTGCGTGTGTTTCGGGTAAGCTTCCCTCGGTCCGTAAACTGCAACCAATATTTTGTTGCCGCCCCATTCAATGTAAGCTGATCCGTCTGCCCTGTCCAGCACATCTGTTTCAATCTTTATTGGTCTGAGCTCTGTTGGCGACCTGCCGTCAATTCTCAGCCCGTTCTCGTCGATTAACTTAATATCGCTAGCTGTTCCCAATTTTATTCACCTTTTAATTCCTTAAGATAACTCTGTATCCTGTCTGTCAACCCAGTTGTATGGGCTTCCATCTCCACCATCTTGACTGCCTTGATGGCAATCATTACATTCTCCGGGGTGCCGTCGATCCATATGAGCCCGTTCTGGCCCACAACGATCCTGGTTTCTGTAGCGTCCTTGATCATGTTGACCATAGAACCGCCTTTGCCAATGATTCTCGGGACTTTGGGCGCCGGGACGGATGTGATGTGCCCTCCCTCTAGCTTCCTCAGCCCTACATCCTTCAAAGTGATCCAGCTTTCCTTGATCTCGTTGAGTGACATCACTTTGGCGTAAACGTAATCTCCAGGCCCAAGATATTTCTTAATGTCCCCAGACTGTGTCCTCCACGGTGTGTCATTCATGTGGAGCAATGTGCTGTAAGGAGAGTTTATGTCAACTACCCACATCGACGGCCCTACTTCAATAACCTTTCCAATAACCTTGTCTCCCCTTCTCGGATAATATGGCCCTGTAAACGGGACTACGTCTAGGAACTGGTCGCTTACCTGTACTATGCCGAAATATGATGAGCAGAACTGGTTTTCACCGCACTTGTATGTTCCGTTCCTGGGTTTGCCCTGGCTAGTGTCCAGGAGGTCTCCCGGCATAACTATCTGTTTTGTTTCTGCCATTTCTTCACCTTTGAAATCTCAAGCATCAATTCCCCTGTCGCTATTTGAACAGTGTTTCAATGTTCGGAGTTATACAAGATTTCTCCGGTAACCACTTCCCTCTTGCTGTTTGAGGAATCTGGCTTGATATACTTTCTCTTCTCGCCATTCCATATTTAAGCAATATTTAGTCTTTCCGTATACCCTGAAGTGCCTTGGCAGAGATAAGGGAACATACAATATGAATGGCATTTTCCAAAAGAGAGGGGAGAAATAAAAATCTAGATGGAAAACTGTGGAGCTGTTACTTTCCTTTCACCACTTTAATTTCAATATTGTCCTGGCCTCTCCTGCTCAAAGCGCCCATTATGTCGCTGGCCATGCCAGCAGGAACCTCCAGGAGACCTATCCATGAACCGTCCTTGGACCATTCTTCCTTCATGAGGTATCCCTCCCTTACAATTTCGCCATAGACTTTCCCGTATGCATCTCCTGTCAGTCTCACGGCAAGTTTTGTTTTCTCCATCCTGATTGGAAGGAGCGGCTTGATTGCCTTGAGAACAATCTGGACCTGCTCGCTGACGCTCTTGAATGGGTCTATGTGCACTTTTGCCTCATCGATTGCCTGTGAAATCCTTGCAGGCGGGTGCGGAGTATTGGTCTGGGGATTGATTGATTCCCTTGCAATTGTGTCGATAACCTGCTTCCTCTTCCGTTCTGTCATCTGGTGGCGCTGATCTGTGGTAAGCTGAATCTGGCCCTTTCTAACAATTTCAACAATGATTTCAGAGATGTCCGTGGTCTTGAATACTTCCTTGAGAGAGTCTTCCCCTGCCTTCTCCCCTTTCCTGGCGTCCTTATAAATTTCGTCAAGGGCCACATCGTTTACCAGATCAACAGTTCCCTTTTCCTTTATGCGGTCTGCCGCTTCCGGATCAAGGAAAATCTCAAACTTGTGTCCATGGGATTCCAGCCTGGCAACTATGGCGTCTTCAACTCGGACCATATAACGGAAATAAACACTATTGATAAAAAAATATTGGATTCGCTGATTCAGCGAAATTTACTGCATCAGCTTTTCGGTTTCTTCTTTTGTAAGAACTTTGAATTTGTTTCCCTCGACTATTGAAGCAACTTCTGGTACCTTGAATTCTGAGGGGTCTTCATAGGCGTGTTTCAACGCCTTGATTCCAAGTGCAATTGCATCTTTTTCTGACAGGTCTTCCTTATATTCTTTCTCAAGGGTCTCAAGAACCTGGTTCCTGAATTCCCCGATCACAACTGCCTTGTATTCATTAATGGTTCCAGCGGGATCGCAATCAAAGAGCCTGGGACCGATGCTGTCGAACCCTGCGATTATCATGGCAACACCATAAGGCCTGACACCGCCATACTGGGTATACTGCTGCATCTGGTCTGCGACCTTCTTGACAAGATTCTCTATGTTCACAAGTGACCCATAGGTAATCTTTTCCTGCTGAACAGAAATTCTCGCCAGATCGATTAGAATTCTGGCATCGGCCACAAGGCCAGATGTCACCGTAGCAACGTAGTCGTCGATAAGCTGGATCTTTTCCATTGAGTTCTGCTCTACCAACCTGCTTCTTACTTTCTTGTCAGAAATGAGTACAACGCCATTTTTGAATCGTATGCCGAGGGCTGTTGATCCTTTCTTTATAGCCTCTCTTGCATATTCAACCTGAAAGAGCCTTCCGTCTGGAGAAAAAACGGTTATAGCCCTATCGTAAGCCATTTGGCCCTGCTGCATCTAATTCACCTTGGCTTCCATAAGCTACACCAATTATAAAGGTTTTCTCAATTTTAAATTCGGGAGATATTTCGTTGGAGTGGCATTTAGAGCCATCAGCACTTAAGGATTTCCAAGACTTAATATCATCTTCCGAGAGTATTCCCGTTAAAAATCATTTTCAGGAGATGGTATTTGGCACCTTCCCGGTCTCTTCAACCATTAGATTGTAATAATCCCTGAAGAACAGTGGTATGAACGAGACTGCTCCCAGAATTACGCTGATAAGAACAAATGCCCCTCGCATTGTAAGCAATTGGATAAGGGCACCTCCTATTGCACCTGATACAAATGTTATGCTGATTCCAAAAGTGTTGAATGCGCCTGATATCCTTCCCATCATTTCCTGGCCTACAATCCTCATCACAGCGGTGTTCACAACCACATTTACAATGCCCACGAGAATACCTATGACCAGTATGGCAGCATAGTCTGGATAAATGGAATTGAGGTTTCCTATGGCAAAGATAAGCAGCGCAATTGGGAAGATGGTTCCAATGGAATAATGCCCAACCTTTCCCTTGGCTTTAGCTCCAAGTATAGAACCGGCAATTATCCCTATGGTGACACTGAGCGCCATGGAAGTGTAATATATTGCAGATAGCCTGAAATGCACTTCTACTAGATAAACGACAAAGATACCTACGGTTCCAATTGTGAGGTTGGTGGCCATAATAATAATGACCATAGCCCTCATTCTTGAGTCTCCGAAAATAAACTTCATGCCTTCACTTACAGACGTTTTAATATCCTTTTCCCGCGCAGTATTTTGAGTTTTTTCACCTTTTATGAGAAATAAGGGTGCCATGGAGACAGCGAATATAAGTGAAAAACTGTAAATTGCGAACTGCAGGCCCATGAGTATGAGCAAACCGGATATGGCATAGCCAGCACCCTCGGCAACTGCGGTTATGCTCTGCAACAACGACACTCCTGACTGGTATTGCGACTCTTCCATGAACTGCTTCGTCCAGCTTGACCTGATTGAATTCAGCACATCGGTTGACATTCCTATGACAAAGGCAACAAAATAGATTGAAAGAACTTCCAGAATAAGGCTGCTGTATGAGATGGCGACAAACAGGGCGAGAATTGAAAGAGCCCTGAGAGTCGATATTACAATTGCAAGGGCCCGCTTGCTGACTAACCTGTCTACAATGGCGCCAAAAACAAAACTCAACATCAGGGGAAGCGCGGACATGCCATCCGCTAAGCCGGCAAGAACAGGAGACTTGGTCAATAAGAGCGCGATCCAGAGTATGGCAAGCTGGAACCCAGAAGTTCCTGCCCTTGAAATAGCGCTGTTGTAAACGATGAGCCTGTAATTTCTTGAGAAAGGGCTCTTAACGACTTTAGGTTTTTCTACATCGGCCGCCAGTTCATTGACCCCCAATTGATGTGCTGTTGTTAAAAAGGGAATTTGATAAATCAGACCTTTTCTGCGCCTGGATATCCTTCCCTTTCAGTGTCCTGGCATCTGAACCTGAATTCCATGGATTGGAATTCAGAAAGCAAAGCCTTAATCCTATGATTAACGCATAAGTAATATTCATTCGTATAAATTTCATTGATACGTAAAAACTAAATTACTATATTAACTTCACTGTCATGGAACAGGACAATAAGTTTGAGGCTCTGGCCAATTCTTACCGCAATCCCACAAAATTCAGCATTATAGTCCTCCTGGCTGAACAAGGAAAAATGACTGTTACCCAGATGTCCCAATATATCAGTGTAAGCCGATCAAACTTGTACCATTTTGTTTCACAACTTCTTGAGGATGGCATACTCAATGAACCGGAAGTAATCCCAAAAAAGAACTACGTGGAGAAATTCTACTCGCTTAACGAAGAACTATTCAAGGCTACTGATTATGAGCAGTGGGGAGAAGTCCTCAAAAGCAAGTCCCATGATGAAATAAGGAGCCTGCTAAGTTCTGTTCTGCTGGGCTATTCTATGATGCTGAATATGGCTGCAAACAGGTTTGCCCATTCCAGTGATGATGAAGCCGCTAAACTGAAGGATTGGCTTACAAAAGAAATGCCGTGGTGCACAACATATTCCCTCCTCAGCAGAAAAGGCACTGAATCCGTTGCACCTGCAGTAAAAGCACTGGATCATTCCCTATCGACAATCCCGGTAGACACTGAAGACAGACAGCATTTCAGCAGGCTCCTCATTGTATTCCTTCCATTCCTTGGGGAGCGGGTGAATTGAATCCAGTACCCAGTTTTGGATACTTGTCAAAAGGGGTGGACTGATTTGCCATTGAAAGACGCAGGGCATGAATACATAATTTTTGACAACCACATGCACTTGAACCCAAAAGGGAGATTTCTTGAAGCGGTGGACATGTTCCTTAAGGCAGGGGGAGACACATTCAATCTAGTTAACCTGCCGGACAACAGCCTCGGAACAGAACATTATTATGAGACCCTGTACGAAAGGACTGTTTCTATGTCCAGGATAATAAGAGAGGAGAAGGAGTTTGACCTTCCTGTAACCCTTGGTCCCTACCCGCTAGACTACTTCAGGTTTGAGGAAAGTGGCAAAGATCCCGTTGAGGAGATGAAGAGAGCGATCGAGCTTGCCTGCAGATACATTTCAGAAGGCGAAGCCAATGCAATTGGAGAAGTAGGAAGGCCGCATTTTCCTGTTCCGGAGAAGGTATTGGCTGACAGCAATTCAATAACCCTATACGCCATGGAGAAGGCCGCCGACCTCCATTGCCCTGTGGTCCTCCATACAGACGACCTCGATGAGAACGGATACAGGCTCCTGGAAAGGTTGGCTGACCAGGCAGGGCTGGATCGAGGAATGGTCGTAAAACACCACGCTATGCCCCAGGATCTATCCATCGAAACACAAATTCGCAGATCAATCCTTGCCTCAAAGTCAAATGCCCGAATTGCCAGTCTCTCGGGAAAACCTTTTCTGTTGGAGACAGACTATGTGGACGACCCAGCACTTGGATGGAAAGTCATTCCTCCGGATTCAGTCCCCAGGAGGGCCATAATGCTGAAATCTGAACTTGAGAACTGGCAGGCAGTTTTCAGCCAGGCTTTCAGGGTGATTCCCATAGAGCTTTTTGGAGAGGAGAAGTTTCAGGCATTCCTGTAGGATGCAATGGAGCAATAATAAAAAATACACAGAAGCTATTTAAAAGCAATGACCCTTGATCCTACCCAGATAGACAAAGTAGCCAACGATCTCAGGTCTTTCTTCAGGGCAGAGTTCAGGTCAAAAAAGATCAAGAAGCTTGATCCCGCATTCTACAAGAACCTAACAAGTGCACTTAATTCATTGAACGAGGAAGCAGAGAAGAGCCTCAAAGCACAGGACATAACCTCATACATGGACCTAAAGAAAAAGGTCAGCGATCTTGAGAAGGACTTTAAGGCCCTTTTTCAGAGAAGGTTCGAAAAAATTGCAACCCTGTCCATTTATCCCCTGGACAGTGAGTTGATGAATTCCCTTACGCCAGAGGAGAAAGAATTCATAGTTCAGCTGCACAACATGATGCAGGACCAGCAGAATCTCCTCATAAACAAACTTGCTGCACCACAGGAGGCTAAAGGGGAAGTTGTGGTTCAACCCGGGAAACCACTGGCTGCTGAGAAAGAGCCAGAACCAGTGGAAGAAGAGGCAGAAGAGACTTTGGATGAATCTCCTGGGCAAAAAGAGCCTGAATATGTCCTTGTTCGCATTTTCGGGGACCAACCTCCCATTGCGCAGCCAGACAGGGATTACTACCTTCATGACAATGACTTAGTATATCTGCCGGAACCTTTTGCAGATATTCTCATCAATAGAAAGGCTGCACAGCTTGTTAGCCTTCCGGATATTTCTTAGAGGAAAATTTAAGGCTAATCTGCAATGTTTCCCCTGTGGAAAAGCCCGAGGGCAACTTACGCTCGTTAGAGTGAGGAAAGTCCCCTCTCCCCGGTGGGGTCCAATCTGCCCAAGCAGGTACCCTGGGAGGGGTGGTTCAGGGAAAAGAAAAATAACGGCCCCCTGCGCAGGATGATTCCGGCGGATGACGTTTCAGGGATGTCGATGGAAACTCTTCCTGGACGGAGAAAGTCTAAACAGGCCCTGTGATGCCACCGAGAGGGCCGGGTAAGACGCAGCACATAGTGCAGAAGTCGAATGTTGCCAACCCGAAAGGGCGAACAGAAAGGGGCTTACTCCGGGCATTTCCACCATTTAAAACAAGCGATATGGATAAATACGCCCTTATGCTCTAAATCCATCGGTGAAGAACATGTCAGAAAAGAACTGCGAAGTGCCTGGATGCACAAACGAAAGCTTCAAGACCGTACCGGGAGACCTTGCCAAGAAAGTTTTCACATTGGATGAAAAGTTGACAAAAGTCCACCTCTGCAAGGAGCATTACAAAGAATACAAGAAAGGGACCAAGAAAGAACGGGCCATGAACAGGATGGACTGGGATTAGTAAATATGGCTGTCCCTGGAGACGGTATATCCATTGTCATCACCGTGAGGAATGAGGCTTCAAACCTCATAGAACTCTTTTCCGGGCTTTCAGGGCAGGAGGGGCCATTTGAAGTCATCCTGGTAGATTCGGAAAGTACCGACAATACCGCCGAAATTGTAAGACAATTTCAGGATAGGCTGCACATAAACCACATTATGAAGAAATCTACACGTGGCGAAGGCAGGAACATCGGAGTAAAGCATGCCTCCTATGATCAGATTATATTCATAGACGGTGACGTCACCGTTTCCCCAAACCTTGTTTCAGCCTACAGGAAACTTTTCAGAGAAGGGTACGAACTCATCGCAGGTGAAGTAGAATCAACAGGGGTTGAAAAATTCCGGCTGGGCAGGGTCGAACTTATTTACAGGGATTTCGAGATCACAAGGCCCTCAGCGAATCTTGGCTACAGAAAGGAACTTTTCCTGAAGGTTGGCGGCTTCGATCCGATTTTCATCACGGCTGAAGACATTGACCTAAATCTGAGGGCAATAAAAGCGGGAGCATTGCACGCAGTTTGCAGTGAATGCATCGTATATAACAAGACACGAAGCAATTATGGCCAGTTCTCCCGCCAGGCGTTCTGGAATGGTTATGGGCGCAGGCAACTGAAAAGAAAGAACACGGATGTCTGGGACTCCATTGTGAAAGGGCCAAAGGTTAGTTCAGGTCCTCTCTTTCCACACCTTATAAGGCTGGCATTCGGCGGATTGGGGTACTTCTACGCTTACTTCCAATGAAAGTTTCAAATGTAACCGCACCCAAAAGAATGTGAAATGTTATAATTAATACAGGCAATGAGGTCTGGCATGGCTGAAGTTGACGATCTCTTCAAGGGCATCAGAAGAGCTGAGTTGCGGGTATTCTTCAGGCTCTTCCCGGTTTTCAGGCGGTACCTGAAGGACCGGGAGAGTGCCAAGAAGGATGACGAGGGCGTCTGGAGCTATGACCGGGAGAAACACGGAGAGAAGGCGCTCAATGCCTTTATTTCGCTTGGCCCGACATTTATCAAGCTTGGGCAGGTTCTTTCTGCGAGGCCCGATCTCCTGCCCAGGGAATACCTTTCATCTTTCCAGAAACTTCAGGATGAGGTCCCAGCTGCACCATTTGAGGAAGTTCTTCCCACACTTCAGAAAAACCTTGGCAATGTTGATGAAGTTTTTGAGGAGTTCAACAGGGAAGCAATATCTGGAGCTTCCCTGGGACAGGTGTATCGTGCAAAATACAAGGGAAAGGAAGTTGCTGTCAAGGTCAACCGGCCAAATATTGAGAAAGTCCTCAAGAGAGACCTGATCGTCATAAACAGGCTTCTAAAGCTTGTCAAGGGCAGGGTTGAAAACTTCCTTTACATCAGCGTATTCAACGTTATTTCTGATTTCAATTCAAGGATTTACGATGAAATTGACTACAGGAAAGAGGCTCAAAATTCTAGGAGAATTGCAAAGAACCTCAGGGGAAAGGAGGATGTCATAATACCTGAGGTAATAGATGAAGTCAGCGGAAAGGAGGTTCTGGTGCTGGAATACAGGAAAGGCATCAAGATCACAGACCTTGAATCCCTCAAGAAAACTGAAATAGACCTAAAGAGGCTTGCATTCAGGGTCGACCTTCTATTCATGAGGATGCTGCTCAGGGACGACATTTTCCATGCAGATCCACACCCGGGAAATATTTCCGTGACCCCGGAAGGTGCAATAATCCTTTATGATTTTGGCATGGTTGGGAACCTTGACAAGAGGACTAGATTCTCCCTGCTTTCCCTTTACGACGGCCTTGTAAACACGGATCCTGATGCCATAATGGACGCTCTGATCTCCATGGGGGCGCTTTCCCCCGCCGCAAACAGGGCTGTAATGAGGCGAAGCATGGAGATGGCTATTTCCAGCTTTCAGGGAAAAAATCCCGAGGAAGCGGAAATCTCAGAACTTTTCGAAATAGCAAACAACGTGATCTTTGAGTTTCCTTTCAGGCTCCCAAGATCTCTGGTACTCTACATGAGGATGTCTTCCCTTCTGGAAGGCGTCTGCATGAGCCTGGATCCGGATTTCAAGTTCGTAAGGGTCCTCAGGCAACTTCTTTACAGTGAGGGCATGCTTGACGAACTCTACAGGCAGCAACTCAGTGAGTTTGCCAGGAAAGCTGTGGTCTCAATTGAGAAAGGGCTGGATGTACTTCCGTTGCTGAAGAAAAAACTTGAGGATGACCTCAACCGCATGCCTGAGAAAAAGGACATGAAAGTCCCTGCCTCAATATTCCTGGGTACAGTATTGCTTGGAAGTGTTATAATGCTAACCCATAGGCCACTGCTTTCACTCGTGGTAATGGCCATTGACCTTGCAGGTTTTGCCTATTTGTTGTTAAAAAAGAGTTGATTTACTCAACTTCTATTGTTTTAACGCCCTTTGAGGGAAACCTCACCGTGAGGACTCCATTGAGGAGTTTTGCCTTGAAGTTCACATCCTGGTCAACTTCCATTGGAAGCCTGATCCTCTTCGTGAATTTCTCTGGCCTCTGATCAAGATATACTACCCCCTTTGCCTCAAGCTTCCTCTCTGCAGATATGGTGAGCGCATTCTTTTCAAGCCTCACTGTAACATCTTTCTTGCTGAATCCCGGGAGATCAGCCTCGATGACCATTTCACCTGCATCCTCGTACATTGTGACCGGCGGGTACAGGAAAGTCAGTATCTCCTTTGCTCTGTCACCAAGGTTCTTTGCAACTTCATCTGTGAAATATTTCAGTGGATTGTACATCTCTATCAGGTAAAAATGAAACCTCATTATATAAAGCTTAACTAGATGGAAAAGAGAAAAACTACGCTAAGCTGTTGATGAGGTTTTCAGCCGCGGAATATGGATCAGTTTTCTTTTCCATCAGATTCCTTATCTTCTCATTATCAGAAAGGAAAGCCCTGATCTCCTCGTAGAACCTGCTCCTGAGTTCCTCGTCGATGGTAATTTCAAGTTCGGCCCTGAATTTTCTGAATGCCAGATCGGAACTCTTCTTCACGAATTTTCCATGCCTGTCTATTTCCCTAATGAGGTCTTCATAACCTTCCCTAGTAAGCGAATTGACCCCCACAACTGGAGGTTTCCACACTCCTTTTGGTGACATTGCAAGGGTCTCCTCGATATCCTTCTGGGCAATGAAAGCGCCCGGGAGGTCCATCTTGTTGATTACAAAGAGGTTGCCTATCTCCATTATTCCTGCCTTGATTGCCTGGATTTCGTCGCCAAGGCCTGGCCCAAGGACCATGACTATGGTTTCTGCCAGATTTACAACGTCCAGGTCTGCCTGTCCCGCACCAACTGTTTCAACAATTATTATGTCTGAGCCCGATGCATCCAGTATCTTAACTGTGTCCCATATTGATCTGGACAAACCACCCTTCAGGCCACGGTTGGCAAGGCTCCTCATAAATACTCCATGGCGGGTAAGGGAGTCCTGCATCCTGATCCTGTTGCCAAGGAGTGAACCGCCGGAAAAAGGGCTCGATGCATCTATTGCGACCACTGATACCTTTCTCCCGGTTCCGCTGAGCATTGCAGAGAGATTCCCGATCATGGTGCTCTTTCCAATGCCAGGCGGGCCGGTTATGCCCACTATGTGTGCTCTGCCCGTATTGGCGAAAATTTCCTTCACGATCTTCTTTGCGTTGATTGAAACCTGTTCGTTTTCTACTATGGAAATAGCCCTGGATACACTGCGCCTGTCACCATTTATAATGCCCTGAATGAGTTCATCCAATTTCAGCAGGATCACTCTTCCATGGACTTGAGCTTCCTCATCTCTGCAGCCCTTTCAGTGATATGCTCCACGATCTTGGATATTGGGGTCCCCGGGCCATAGTTGCCAGATATGCCCATCTTTTCAAGTTTGGGCTTGTCCGCTTCTGGAATGGTCCCACCACCTACAACAGCGATATCGTTTATGTTCCTGGCTTTCATAAGGTCAGCAACTTTTTTGAACACTGTCATGTGGGCACCATTGAGGAGGCTTAGTGCTATGACATCCACATCTTCGTTCACAGCTGTATCAACAACTTCCTCGGGTGTGGGGAGCAAACCCACGTATATTACTTCCATTCCCGCATCCCTGAAAGCCTTCGCAAGCACCAGGATCCCGCGGTCATGCCCATCGATGCCTGGCTTTGCAAGCAGAATCTTGATAGGCCTGCCATTAAACAATGACTGGTTCTTTCCAGTTTCCAAATACCTTCCTCCCCACGTTTGAAATTTCTTCCAGAGTTGCATACTCCTCTACTGCCCTGAGTATGAACGGCATTGTGTTCACATCTTCCTTGCGCATTGCTGTTTCAAGGTCTTCGAGGGTTTTCCTTACCTTTTCTTCGTCTCTTGAGCTTTTGACTTCATTGAGCCTGTCAAGTTGGTTTTTCTGCGCTTTCTTGCTAATCCTAAGAATGTTGATGGGCTCTTCGCCCTCTTCATTGTGCTTGTTCACTCCAACCATGATTTCCTTGCCCTCTTCCAGGCGTATCTGCCTTCTGTATGAAGTTGCTGCAATTTCCTTCTGAAGGTAGCCAGCCTTTACCGCTTCTAGGATGCCCCCCATTTTTTCGATCTGGTCGAAATACCTGAAAGCCTCCTCTTCCATTTTGTTTGTGAGCCATTCAACATAGTAAGAACCGCCAAGTGGATCTGCGGTATCTATGACTCCGGTTTCCTCAGCGATAATCTGCTGTGTCCTCAGGGCAATCTTCACTGCTTCTTCTGAAGGAAGGGCCCATGCCTCGTCATATGAATTTGTATGCAGGCTCTGAGTTCCACCAAGAACAGCCGCAAGGGCCTCAATTGTTGTCCTGATCACATTGTTCAGTGGCTGCTGCCAGGTAAGGGTATACCCGGATGTCTGTGTGTGGAACCTGAGAAGCAAAGTCCTGTCCTTTTTTGCCCCGTATTTCTCCTTCAGCACCCTTGCCCAGATTCTTCTTGCTGCCCTTAGCTTTGCAATCTCCTCAAAGAAGTTGATTGAGGAGTTGAAGAAAAATGATAGCCGTGGGGCGAAATCATCCACGTCAAGGCCAGCTTTAATTCCCATTTCAACATAATAGAATCCGTCAGCGAGAGTAAAGGCAAGTTCCTGGACCGCGCTGGCCCCTGCTTCCCTGATGTGGTAGCCTGAAATGCTGATGTAATTCCACTTCGGGGTGTTTTCCGTACAGTACACCATCATGTCCCTGATAATCCTCAGATGTGCCTCCGGAGGGTATATCCATTCCTTCTGCGCAATGTACTCCTTCAGGATGTCTGCCTGCACCGTTCCAGCAAGCTGGTCTAACGGCACGCCCTGTTTCTTTCCTATAGCTATGTACATTGCGGTGAGTATTGCCGCAGGGGCATTGATGGTCATTGAAGTGCTGACCTTGCTCAGATCTATGCCTTTGAAAATTACTTCCATGTCCTTCAGTGAGGAAACGTTCACACCGCACTTCCCTATCTCCCCGTCAGCCCTAGGGTTATCGCAGTCGTAAGCGTACAGGGTGGGCATGTCGAATGCTATGCTTAACCCGGATTCTCCATGCTTTATGAGATACTTGAGCCGCTTGTTTGTGTCTTCAGGTGTCCCGAAACCTGAGAACATCCTCATGGTCCACAGCCTTCCCCTGTACATATTGGGGTAGATACCTCTGGTGAACGGATACCTGCCGGGTAGCCCAAGAAGTTGCTCTTCCGTATTTTCCGGGATGTCCTTTGAATTATAAACTTCCTTTATGGGAATATTGGATGAATTAGTAAACTCCTTCTCCTTAAATCCCGTCTTCCTATTCCATGGGATAAGGGTGTTTTCAGCCCATTCGTCATAATCGCTATTGGGGCTGTGGTTCTGGTCCTTCAGTTGCCTGTACTTGAGAGACCAGTAAGACTCCATTTTCTCCATGAGTTCATAAAGGCAACCTGAAATTAATATTTTGTCGATCGGAAACTTATATTTTCAAGCGGCAAAGCATTGAATGGCTCTTTATTGATAGCTTCAGGTAATAAGGCAAATGGATTGTCGCGAAGGTGGAAAAGAGAAGTTTACCAGTAGTCCTTGTTTATGAGTTCGTCGTATACGTCCACCAGCCGGTTCTTGTTCTCCATCTCGTGTTCGGCCAGCGTCTTCAGGAATTTGCTTATACCTGCCATCTTGTATTCCTCTGACATTATTAGCAGTACCTTGTGCAGGTCATTGGACATCTTCATCGCTGATAGCAGTACACTCTGGAGGTCATTTGGATCTGGGTCCTCCAAGTCTTCTGAAATTATGTGGTCCAGTAGTTCATAGTTCCCCGATGACTTGTCATAATCACCGGAATTGATTATGCCTGTCTCTATGGTTTTCTGGATCAGATGGGTGTCCTCTTCCTCTTTTATCTTCAATTCCACCAGTAAAGATTTGACGTGATCTAGATTCGACTGCTGCGAGAGAGCGTCATACCTCTGGCTGATTCTCTCCTTAAGGCGCACTGTCCTCCTCAGCAGCTGGTTCCTTACCTCGTCAAAGGATTTACCTGAAATTGTGTTCATATTATTCTTGTGTCCAGGCATGTTAATTATAATCATGCTGATACTCGTTTATAACCATTTCGAATCAAATGGTTATTTAAAATTATCAGGAGTAATTACGATTCCTTTCCGGCCTTTTATTTCTTGGGATTTTTGCATAAAATCTACAACGATGAAAAAATCTAGAGCAATGGACTTGAATTACTACAATTTTATTCCATTCCCCTGCACCAACAATATGTTTTGCCTTCATTGCAAAAATAACAAATACGATTCAAAAATGATGTTATGTGATTAAAGTCTCTCCGTCATTGATTTCATGCAAGCTTGAGATCCTTGGCAAGGAAATTGCAGCATGCGATGAATCTGGCGTCTTCTCATACCATATTGACATAATGGATGGCCATTTTGTGCCGAACCTGACAGGCGGACCTGATCTGGTTAAGGCTGTAAACAGGAGCACCGACAAACCCCTGGAATCTCACCTGATGATTGAGAGGCCGGATCGTTATTACAAGAATTTCATTGAAGCTGGTTCAGATATACTTCTTGTCCACCAGGAGTGCCTGGTAGATTTCAAGAAACTTATCGCTGACATCAGGGCAGATGGAGCCGGTTTTGGCATAGTCATCAATCCTGAGACGCCTTTCTCAAAGGCAGAGAAGTTCCTGGAGGATTCAGATATCTTACTGGTGATGTCAGTGCACCCTGGGTTTTCAGGACAGAAATTCATAGACTATGTCGTCCCGAAGATCGCAGAGGCAAGAAGATACATTGATGAACAGGGGCTTAAAACAAGGATAGAGGTCGACGGCGGCGTTACTGATGTAACAGGCAAGAAAGCGCTGGAAGCAGGTGCCGACATACTTGTTTCTGCTTCTTACATATTCTCAGGCAATATTGGGGAAAGGATAAGGACTCTTCAGTCCCTATGAAATCTCCAGGATGATCCTTCCGTCCCTTATCTTTTCAAATTCATCAAGGGCCCTTCCCAATTGCATAAGTTTCATTCTCGTGGCCACTGGAGCCTTTAATTCATGTTTGTCAGTGAGCCTCAGAAGCCTAGAAAGATCTTCAAGGGAGCCACCGGTTGAACCAATTATCCCGATTTCGTTTGTGTAAAGGTGTGCTATATCCAGGGATGCCTCCCTACCGGTTAGCACACCAAACGTCACAATCTTCCCTCCAGATGCAACATGGGAAACAGACTCTTTCCAGAAATCTGCTCCAAGCGAATTGATGACAATATCTGCCTTGAAGTCCTTGGGTACCTCACCTGTGCTGAAAACTGTACTGCAGCCAAATTCCTTAACCCACGGCTTCCTTGATACCCCGTAAACATCGAGGCCCATTATGGAGGCTAGCTGCGACGCAAAAATCCCGGTGTTTCCCGATGCGCCGTATATCAGGATAGAGTCCCCCGGCCTAACGCCTGCCCTGGAGAGGGCCCTGTACGAGGTGAGCCCACCGACTGGCAATGATACGGCAACCTCCTCACTGAGGCCTTCGGGAATCCTGAAAAGGTTCCTCTCGGAAATGGAAACAAATTCTGTGTAAGCACCATTAGATACTACGCCCCAGATGCCTCCATTCCTGCAGAGATGTTCACTGTGGGACCTGCACATATCGCAGGTTCCGTCAAAGATCCTGTTGTATATCAGTACCCGATCCCCCTTTTTGAAGATTGTACCATCAGATTCCACAACACCTATTGCCTCGGAACCTGGTATATGGGGCACAGGCGACAGGTTGTATACGATCTTCCCATGAATAAGGTTATAGTCAATGGGGTTCAGCCCTGCCTTTGTAATCCTCACAAGAACCTCGCCGGACTTTGCCTGTGGTTTCTCTATGTTTACAAACTTCAGGTTTTCCTTGCCAAATTCCGGACCAATGTTTGCTGCGTGCATGAATTAATCATGGCATACTTGATTATAGGGATTTCCAAGGCGCGATTCTTATACTCATATGAAGGAATTAATTAATAGGAATAAGCGTTATTTTACTGAAATGGAGGCAGAAAAGGAACTGGAGAAATTTTCCTCTTACATGCTTGGTGAGAGGAAGAGCCCCCACACTATAAAGGAATACAGTTTCCTGGTGTCAGTATTCCTTAATTTCCTCAAGAAACCTCTGGAAAAGTGCACTGTGGAAGATATTGAGGCGTACAAGCATTACCTGGCATCAGTCAGGAAATATTCGAAGGCTACACAGTACCTCGCAATTAAAGCCTTGAAGCATTTCTACAAATTCAAGAAGGCAAACGTCCCCATGAACCTCACGGTGCCTAAGAGGCCCAGGAAAATGCCCAACTACCTTTCGGAGAAAGAGGCATCCATGCTGATATCAGAATCCAGCGAAAACACCAGAACACACCTTGTGGTGTCACTGCTCGCACACACAGGAATGCGGGTAGGTGAATTGTGCAACCTCAAAATAAATGATATTGATCTTGACGAGAACGTTATTAAAATCCATTCGGGAAAGGGAGACAAGGACCGAATTGTGATTATCCCGGACTACTGCAGTGACATCATCGCGAAATACCTTCCTGAAAGATACAAAATGGGCGCAGTCAATGATTTTTTGCTGGTGAGCCGGAAGGGGACAAGGTTTGATTCGTCAACCATACAGAGAATGGTAAGGGAAATTGCCCGCCAAGCAGGAATAACAAAGAAAGTAACGCCACATGTGCTAAGGCATACTTTCGCGACTGCGATCCTCAGAAACGGAGGGGACATAAGGTTCATTCAGCAGCTGCTGGGACATTCCAGTGTCGCCACTACACAGATTTACACGCACGTTGACGACAGTGCTCTCAAGGAGATGTACCAGAAGCACAGGCCGAACTACTAGCTCTTTCTTTCTATGATATAGTGGGCAAGCCACTTAAGGAATTCCTTGATTTCTGCATCCCCCTTGACCTGTGAAAGGTATTCCTTGGACTTTTCTATCATGGACTCCATCATTTTCCTTGAATAGTCATAGGAACCGGAATCCTTGACGATCTGCCTTAGCTTGTGGAAATCGTTGTCCGAAACATCACCGCATGCAAGGCATTTCTTTATGAATTCCCTGTTCTCCGGGCTCGTGTTTTCCATGGCCTTGAGCATCAGCAGAGTCTTCTTCCCCTCATTAACATCACTCTTTATGGATTTGCCCGTTTCCGCTTCATCGCCAAACAGGCCCAGAATGTCATCGTGAAGCTGGAATGCAGTGCCCAACAGTGTCCCATAATAACTAAGGGGCTTCACGTCTTCCTTTGTTCCGCTGAGCATTGCCCCAAGGATTAATGGACCTTCTATTGTGTATTTAGCAGTCTTGAGGATATGCAACCTCAGAAGGTCCCTCTGGCCAAATGAATCGTTTGTCGCTGAGTCTATGTCAATCAACTGCCCATAACCTGTCATCTCTATTATCCTAGAAAGCTCTACATTAGCCCTGAGCACATCAGATGGGTCCATGCCGCATTGGAGGAGCGCCTGGTGGGCGAGCGAATCAGCGAGGTCCCCTGCCACGATTGCAATGTTCTCAGAAATCCTCTTAGCATCACTCACCTGGCCTGGCATCTGGTTTCTCACGGCAACATGCAGGCTTGGTTTTCCCCTCCTGATTTCGCTCTGGTCCATTATGTCATCGTGGATAAGCAGGTAAGTCTGAGTCAGTTCCATTGAAATGGCAGCCCTGAAAACCTTGTCATCGTGGGGGGCAAACAGATTGTGTCCCAGCACTATGAGCATTGGCCTAAGCCTTTTGCCTCCATTCATGGTAAAGGCCTTGATGTGCTCGCTCACGGTTCTGCATACAGGGTCAAGGGAATCTTTTTCCCGCTCCCTGAAGAATTGCTCAAGTTCTTGGTCAATTCTTGCCTTCAATTCTTTCATATAACTGCTGTGATCTGTGCTGTGCATGATTTGGGGCCCTGGTGATAATGCACAGGGAAAATTTAACATTTTTTCACGCTTACCAGTTTCATGACAACCGACCATGGGAAATTGATGACCTGTGGAGTCGACGAGGCTGGAAGAGGGCCTGTTATAGGTCCAATGGTGGTCTCCATTGTATGCGGGAACCCCGACGAACTAAGAACTATTGGGGCAAGGGATTCAAAGGCCCTCTCCCCGCAATCCAGGGAAAAACTTTACGAGAAGATCATTGACATTTCCCAGTTCCACTCCATCAGGATTATCACAGCCTCTGAACTTAATTCATTAATGGACAGGATCAACCTTAACCGCATTGAAGAGGAAGCTTATTCTGGCTTGATAGCCAAATCTCCAATGGACTGTGATTACTATGTGGACTCATTTGATGTTGACGAGAACAGGCTTTCAGAACTACTAAGTGAAAATACGGGAAAGAGGGTTATCTGCAGGCATAAGGCAGATGCACTGTTCCCCGCAGTATCTGCTGCCTCAATCCTTTCAAAGGTTACAAGAGACAGGGAGATCGAGAAGCTGCAAAAAGCGTACGGAGACCTTGGCTCAGGTTACCCGGCTGATCCAGTTACAAGGGAATTTATTATAACGGCCCTCAGACAGGGGAAGGATATAACCGGCATTATCAGGACTCACTGGAAAACATACAGAGACCTGCTCAGCGAGAGCAGAAAAACCACCCTTTTCTAATCAGGTTTTACATTTTAGCCGCATCCTGTCGTTAATCTTAATATATCAAACCTGACTTTAGGCATTGTGTCCACATTCATACCAACAGGAAAATCAGAGCAGGCAGACGATTATAACGAGAGGGGTATTTCGTACTTCAACCTGAAGAAGTATCCAGAGGCCATAAAAGAGTTCACCAAGGCTATCAAGCTCATAGACAACGAACCGGATTTCCATTTCAACAGGGCTCTCACCTATTATTCAATGAAAATGCTCGAGCAGGCTGTGAAGGATTACCAGAAAAGCATAGAGCTCTACCCAAACCATGCAGATTACTATAATGCCATTGGGGCCGCATACGATGACCTTGGCCAGACAGATAAGGCCATAGAGGCATTCTCAAAAGCTATACAGCTGGAGAATGACATTCCAGATTATTACTACAACCGGGGAAATGTCAACTTCAGGAAGAAGAACTATGATGAAGCGCTGAAGGATTTCAACAAGGCCGTGGAACTCAACGCCACAGACCAGATTTTCACTTACAGGAGATACGAGGTCCTCATGGAGATGGGCAAATACGAGGATGCCATCAGGGACATGGACAGCGCCCTAAGAATGGTCCCTGATAATTACCAGTACCATCTGGCAAAATCAGAGGCTTTTGAGAAGCTGGGAAAATTCAAGGAAGCCCTGGCTTGTGTCGATGATGCTGGAAAATTGCTCCCCGATCCAACGGTTCTTGAACAGAGGAAAAAAGAAATCCAGTCTAAATTGCCCTCCTAGTGCATTGGAAAGGAGGGTACATCTTGCGTGAATCCTGGGAACTGAGGGAATACCAGAACAGCCTGGTGGACTACATTGTTTCCAGGCTCCAGGGGCATGAAGGAGTTGCTGTGGAAGCACCTACCGGCTCCGGCAAGACCATAACCGGCCTGTGCGCCGCTGTTGAATTTGCCTCCAAAACAAAAAAGAAAGTTTTATACCTCACGCGCACAAATTCCCAGCAGGAGCAGGTTCTAAAGGAACTGCGAAAGATCAACCAGAAGGAAAAGATCAAGGCTGTCCCACTGCAAGGGAGGCATAACCTCTGCCCCCTTTACATG
>JAKAUW010000083.1 GCA_021817455.1 Thermoplasmata archaeon
TTAGAAAGAGATTCTGCAAATTTACTTAACAAATCATCAAGGGATGCTTCGGAAAAAGGGGGAAGAGTTTCAGCGACAAAGAATGCATTTTTTGTGCTTTCCGTAAGTTTAGTCAACTCTGATTCCCGCCAGTTGAATTTTCTGCAGAGAACCTTTTCGCCGTCGTAATAAATAACTTCCCCAGGTTCTGGATGCGATATCTCACTTGTACCAAGTTGCACAAATTCCTCTTTCCCATTTGCTAATTTTAGGCGTATTTCCCCCTTAACCCTGTCAAGATCTTCTCCGCCAAGAGGAGTAATAAATTCAAGTGAGAGGCTGTTGTAAATATCAACCAGCTTGTTGATGAGGGGAATTTCGTCTCCTCTCAACACTCTCCTGATAAGTGCTTCATGGGATGTCGTGCCATCTTTTATCCGAAGAGATTTGTAAGCAGCCCTCCAATTTAATATTAACGGGAGTTCCCCCAATTTGTCCTTTGGAGTGGTAAGGCGCAGTTTAGACTCCACGTCCCTTATGATCTCAATAATTTCAGTACCGGATCCACCGTTGCTGATATTGGCTGCAACTACAATCCCCAGCCTTAATTCGGGAAATAACTTGAAAATCTCCCGTTCAACCATAAATCGCATAATGTGACAAGGATCATGTAGTAAAATAAAAGGTTGGAAGGGATTAATTGGAAGACATTATATCCTGCTTATAGAATTCTTGAGGTTCCCAATAAGGCTGCATCCATGAGATGTCAATAGGGTATCTGCCTTAGTCCTGATGGCAAGATTCTTGAATTCCTTTCTGGCCAAATCATATGGCTTTTGGTGCGCGACAGGGGGAAACCACTCAGGAGCCACAAGGACATCGCCATTGGTTGAACCTGTGACAAAATCCCCCACTATAAGCTCATTCTTGTCAGTAAGTATTGCATATTCATTCATGCTTGGCATTCCGATTTCCATGTTCTCCTTCACTCTCAATCGAAATGCCCTAAGGCCGAGAAGGTTTCCCTCTGAATATGTTTTATAATCAGTTATTTGTTTATGGATGTTGAATGCCATTGGATTTACATCGGATGGCTGCTGGTCTGGAAGATAAAGTAGCGCTCCTGTTTTTCTCACAATATGTGCGGCAGCCCGGGAATGGTCCAAAGTTGTGAGAACTACCGAATTGACACCCCCCAGCCTTGTGAGTGCCTCCATAAGGCCCGGGACAAGTGGCGGGTCAAAGAGGATGCATCCACTATCCTGAACAAGCACATGCCCAAACATCATCCAGTCAGATTCAGGATCAGGAGTTCCCCAGCTGAACAGTTCTTTCCTTATGGGCGTTAACATCAAGGTAACACGTATCGGAATGTTATAATTATTTTGCATCTTCTATATCTGCTATTGCCTGCGGTTTCGATAGTACGATTTATTAAGCAATAAATTAGGTTGCATAATAAGCACTAATGGGTGTTGCTGAATTTCTTTTCATAATATTTACGGTATCAATCTGCCAATAGAATGGCTAACAAGAGAGGGAGATATCTTCGAAGATAACGGTTATTATTGATATGCCCCATAATCGAATGCAGAGTGTGACGCCGAGCCTTATTTATTGGCACCAATGATTAATTTACATTTGACAGTAAAATATCCTTTTATACACGTAACAATTGTGATGTTTGTAAGGGTAAAGATCAGTTTAGGGTTTTTGACAATTCATAGAAAAATGGAGCTAAGGTCTGTAGTTATGATTAGAGAGGGCCAATGGCAATAGATAGAGAATTTCTGGAGAAATCTTTTCCATCAACTTTCGAATACTTTGAACATATAGGTTTATCAAAGGAGGATTTTCTCGCCTATGTGACACTTGTAACCGAGGGCCCAATGTAAGCATCTGATTTGGGAACCCTGCTTGATGTTGACCGGAATAAGATCTACAGGATTCTGAAAACGCTGGAAAGCAAGGGCGCTGTTGAAATAGTGGGCGGCAGGCCAATGGTATACGGCGCCACCCCTATTGACCAGCTTCTCACTAGAGTAGTAACTAGCAAGGAACAGGAACTTCAGCAACTGAGAAAGAATATTGGCCGTGCGGTTGAAACATTCTATTCAAACATCGCACAAGTCAATGCCATACAGCAAAAAGACATAGGTTTCAGATTCAGGTTCATAGAAGGATACAATAATCTCGTGGCTGACGTGATGCGAGTGGTTGACAACACAAAGGAAGACCTAAGGGCTGTTGTGGACAAATACACATTCTACAAATTCCATAGATCAGAAATACTTCCTCGAATTGCTAGTTGCATCGAAAGAGGCGTAAACGTCAGAATCGGCATAGAATATGACCCAAGCATTGAGGCAATAGTGGATGCTTACAAAGGCGGCCCTTTCACCAAATACTATAATTCAGGCTATTATCCTGTCTACTTGATTTCAGACAAGAAAGAGCTAGTAATTTTGCTTGAAACCGGAAACAAGAATGACGCCAGTGAGAGCATGAAGTCCTTGTTGGGATTTTGGTGCAATTCAACCCCATTCGCCACCAGGATGACTTCAATGTTTGATTATTTGTGGGACAATGCCATTAGCCCCAATAAGTGAACGTTTGGCTGTTTTAGACTGTTTTGCTTATTTTTCAGATTCAATAAACCAGTCATTTTGTTTCTAGAGCCATTAATTGAAGCATTCGCGGAAAATTCCGGTTTCATTCTTTAAAAGTGCCACATCATTGATAGGAAAAAGAAAAATAGGTTCCTGATGCTATTAGCTAATGGTCAGTTGTGAAACCAGAGTGGTTAGGTGGTTTTTCATTGAGTTGATACGCGGAAATATGTGCGAACAGAGGGCGTATTTCTATGCGTGACGGTACAATAGCAATAAGATCTGGCCTCCCGGATACAACTCAGGGTTCACCTTTTATGCCTGGCCCAGTGTTCGCCGGCACCTATCACCTCAAAGGGGACCCCTCAGGTTCTCCCTATACTTATGGCAGATATCATAACCCTACCTGGACAAATTATGAGCGTGCTTTGGGATTGCTGGAAGGAGGAGATGCCTTGGTTTTTTCATCTGGAATGGCCGCAATAACCGCAGTTCTCAGTGCAGTGCTTCTGCCCGAACTTGGCAAAGGTAAAAATCATCCAGTGCTGGTTATGCCTTCCGATTCATATTATGCAGCAAGGGTACTTTCTGAACAGCATTTCGGCCATCTGGGAGTTAAAGTTCTTTTTGGCCCCACATATAACAATGGGCAAATCAAGCTACTTGATGATGCCACATTATTATGGATTGAGACTCCCAGCAATCCTGGGCTGGACGTCTGTTCAATTCGCGAATTGGTGGAAGCAGCCCACGAAGCGGGCGCATTGGTAGCAGTGGACAATACAGTTGCAACACCATTGGGACAGAAACCTCTTAGACTTGGGGCGGACTTTTCCGTTTCAAGCGATACAAAAGCAATGACTGGCCATTCCGATCTTGTGTTGGGGCACGTTGCAGCTGGTGACAAGAACTTGATAGATAAGGTCAGGGCTTTCCGTACCCAGCAGGGGGCAATACCAGGCCCAATGGAAGTATGGCTTGCACACAGGTCGCTAGCGACCCTCGAAGTAAGGCTTGAAAGACAGTGCCGCAATGCCCTGGAAATAGCCAAGCTCCTATCAGAAAGGGATGATGTGCTGGAAGTGAGATATCCTGGGCTCAAGAGTGACCCATCTTACAAAATTGCTTCATCACAGATGCGTTACTTTGGCCCGGTGGTAAGCTTTGTCCTGAAAAGCAAAGAAGACGCCGACAGATTCCTTGAGGAGAGCAACCTTGTGGAGAGTGCCACAAGCTTCGGAAGTGTCCATACCACTGCCGAAAGGAGAGGCAGATGGGGAGGAGATGTTGTTCCAGATGGCTTCATACGACTTAGTGCTGGCTGTGAAGACCAAAATGACCTCATTGAAGACATAAGTCATGCACTGGACTGCTTGCAAAAGCATTAATGCGTGAAAAATTGCTGGGCAAATTTGAATTTGTGGGCCCTATTAAAGCCAGGCAATTCATACAATGCTTTTAAACTGTTAAAATGTATGATATTCATACATCGATTGTTTGACATCTGACACTAAGGCAAAGTAGAATTTTATGTGTGAAAATAATCTTAGTTTATTAAAGGCACCCGGTGGAACCTGGCTTTAATTTCCTGATTTCTTTGATTTCTTCAGCATGAATTGCAAGGCAGTAGAAGCGAGGTGTCCGGACCTTGATGCGTTCTCCGTCAAAATCTTCAAAAACTGCCTCGAATGGCGCCCTTATCTCAAACGGGGACTCAGGCTCTTCGGTACACGGATAGCCCATGGTGGTTAATCTATCTCCAGTATGTTTGTTCATAGGAACGACAATTATCCTGCAGCCCTTAGGAACTTGATCTATTTTTGCCTGAGCAAGGATTTCTGACATTACTTCATTAGCATAATAGGGCATTATTTGAAAGGTGAAGATAATATGTTAACTATGGAAGTTTATATATTTGGTGTCAGCAGCTAATAGCATAAGGAGCACTGGTATTTGCCACAATAAGCGAGCAACATATTAAAATAGCATTTGAAGTGACTTTCTGCTCCATTGTACCATAACACATTAATCTACAATTATTACTTTTTGATTATGTCAATTACAGGATTGGCAATAGCGAAAGGGGTGGCAGCATCGGTGGGCATCGCGACTGCAACCGGTGTTGCTGCCGTGGCAACAGGGAATTTGCATGGATTGGCCATAGCACTTCAGCATGTCCCCACCTGGACCCACGCCCACTCAGTATTAAGTCATATGGCCCAGAACCGCGGATAGTTGGAAAAACCTAAATTAGCACAAATTTTAATCTTTATTTATTTTATTATTGTTTTTCAACTCTTCTATTTTTTCAAGATATAACTTAATATCCCTTATATGACATATATTTCGTATAATTCACACTTAATACTGGATTGTGGTTCAATGGTATCTACTGTAAAGGCACCTGCATTAAGACCTGGTGACACAATTAAAATAATTGCGCCTGCGAGCGCACCTGACATGAATAATCTTTCCAAGGGTATTGCCAAACTGCGGAATTGGGGATACAAAATTTCACTTGGAAGAAACATAAGGAAGCTTGTGCAGAGGAACTCGCTGGCTGCACCTGATGTAGACAGGGCAGATGAACTGATGAATGCATTCACTGATGATTCTGTTAAGGCTATTTTCTGTGCAAGAGGAGGCTACGGTTCGATCCATACTCTCCCTCTTATTGATTATGATGTAATCAGGGAGCATCCCAAGATTTTTGTTGGGTACAGCGACATAACTGCCCTGCACTTTGCCATAAGCAAGTTTTCAGGCCTTATTACCTTTCATGGCCCCATGCCTGGGTCTGATCCAGATGAAATCAGGAAACCGTCATTCAAGAATTTTGCTGACATTTTTTCCGGCAAATCCACAGATTTGAGCGGGTATCTGGATAAGGTTATAAAATACATTATTTCTGGAAAGGTTGAGGGGATATCACAGGGAACCAATATATCGGTGGCTGCTTCTCTCATAGGAACAAAGTATATGCCTTCTTCTGATGGGAAAATACTTTTTGCGGAGGATACTGGAGTTACCAGCGGTGACATAGACCGTTATCTATTCACCATGAAACTTGCCGGCTTGCTTGAGAAATATGTGGGTTTCGTATTCGGAGACTTCAAGGCCATCTCAGAGGCCGAGGAACCCATGCCATTCATTGAAGATGTGGTGCAGCTTTACATAAACCAGCTGAAGGTACCTTCCCTATATGGGCTGCCCTTTGGCCATGGGGAAGACCAGATGCTTATACCCCTCAATGCTAAGGTCAGGCTTTCCACAGAAGACCCTTACCTGGAGCTACTTGAAAATGTTGTAGATTGAAAAAACCTCTTATGAGTTGAAAAGGAAAAATGCCTTACAGCTTTTCAATTTTCTTCTTGAGATCCTTTACTTCTTCCTGAAGTTGCTTGTTCAACGGGTTCTTTCTTGCTTTTTCCTCTAGTTCCTTGAGTTTTTCCTCGAGACTGTTCTTCTTTCGGGTAAGGTCCCTTTTGCTAAGTCCCATGGATGTATACCTCAAGCAATTATGATAAACTTTGCATTTCCTGATTAGTGATCCCTCTGAACTGGAAATAAATTTTGAACTTTACCTGTTTCAATGCCCTGAATTTGAATCCCAACCAGTATAGTGGCGCAAGAGCTCTTGTTATATATGATACCTAATTAATCCCGTGGCAAAGCGCAATTGAGATTTCATAACAAATTAACCGGGGAAACGGGAAACCCGCTAAAATTACTCTAAAGTATACAACGGCATAATGCCAAAATGTTTGGAATAGGGCTTATATTGACAATATGGCTATCCATCCTATGATTGTGAGGAATAAATTCAATGGCGAGAATTTTGTGGAACTTGAGGACACTGGCATTAAGGATGTTGAAACTATTCTCAGCAAATCGAGGGTTGCATCCAGAGAAATGCAGAACATCCCGTCATATGAAAGGTACGAGTTGCTCTTCACGGTATCAAAGGAACTCGAGAAACGCAGGGAGGAGTTTGCCAGGATCATTTCCACTGAAGCGGGAAAGCCCATAAAATATTCCAGAGGAGAGGCCAGAAGGGCTTCACTTACCATGCTTTTCTCTGCAGAGGAATCCAAGAGGATGTACGGCGAAACTATCCCCATGGATGTTGAAGCAAGAGGGAAAAACAGGTTTGCATTTTACAATCGTGTCCCCGTGGGAATAATATATTCAATTACACCATTCAATGATCCCCTTAATCTGGTGGCCCACAAAGCCGGGCCAGCCCTTGCCGCAGGGAACGCCCTCATAAACAAGCCGGCTTCTTTAACTCCATACTCAGGGTACATGCTCAATAAGCTCGTTGATGAAGCAGGTTTTCCCACTAATGCCATGCAGACTGTCATAGCATCTGGTGGCGGTGAGGTTTCCAACTTCTTCCTGAATGCTGATGAAATAAAGATGGTAACCTTCACTGGCGGAGTTGAAGCTGCGGACAAGCTTGTCAGGAAGGCAGGAGTAAAGAAATACTCAATGGAGCTCGGAAGTAACTCTCCGGTAATTGTTTGGGACGATGCAAACCAGGAAACTGCTGCTGAAGCTGTTGTTGATGCAGCTATGGAAGCCCAGGGGCAGAATTGTATCCACTCACAGCGCATTCTTATCAAGGACAATATATACAAGGAATTTTCAAGCAAGATCGTAGAGCTCACATCCAGGCTGAAAGTCGGAGACCCACTGAATGATAGCACAGACATCGGACCCATGATTTCAGAAGGGGAGGCTATCCGTGTTGAGAATGAGCTATTAGGTGCGGTGAAGGATGGGGCCGAAGTGCTGACCGGAGGTAAGAGGAATGGGAGCCTGTTTCAGCCAACAGTGGTTCAGAAAGTCAACCATAAGTCGTCCCTGTGGCACAAGGAGATTTTCGGCCCAGTCACAATACTGCAACCTGTGAGCAATTTCGATGAGGCCCTCATGATGGCAAATGATGTGCCCTATGGGCTTCAGGCAGGTATTTACACCTCCAGCCTTGACCTTGCAATGAAAGCAGTCAACGAACTGGATTTCGGCGCCGTGCTTGTAAACGACACTTCGGATTTCCGGGTGGACGTGATGCCATTCGGTGGCATGAAGAAGAGCGGCCTGGGAAGAGAGGGAATAAGATTCTCTATGGAAGAAATGACAGAGATCAAGCTTGCCATCTTCAGGCGGTGATTCAGTGTCCGTTCCAATACATAGAAACAAGAATTTTTCCCCTAAGGAGTGTATGGATTAACATGCCATCAAATGAGACTTTTTCAGCAATGCTAAGGAAATCCAGATGCCTTCTTGCCCCGCTTGTAAGCATAAGGGATTCCTCAGTGTCAGAAATGTTGAGTTTTCTGTCGCCTGATTTCCTGATTGTGGATATGGAGCACTCTTCAATTGATGTCCCGGAGCTCCAGAATATTCTCATGGCGGCAAAGCCCATGCATGTTGTGGCAAGAATCCGGGGACTTGAAAAGAATGAAGTGAAAAAAGTCCTTGACACAGGTGTTTCAGGTATAATTGTCCCGGGAATTGAGACTCCACAGGATGTTAAGGATGCAGTTGCCTTTTCAAGAATTCCCCCTGCGGGTGTAAGGGGGGTGGGCCCTGGAAGGGCATCCAAGTATGGGTACGGTTTCAAGGATTATGTGATGGACTCAGGAAATTCCGCAGTAATGATACAGATCGAAACCAAGAAGGCGTATGATTCTCTTGACGAGATTTTAGATGTTCCTGGCATAGACGGTTGCTTCATTGGGCCAGTGGATCTATCTACTGCACTTCAGATAGAATTCTCCTGGAATAACAGCACATTTGTGGAGGCCATTGACAGAATTGTTGCCGCAGCCAGGAAGAGGAACCTGATCACCGGAATCTATTCCCCATTGGCTAACCGCGCCCCTGAGCCAATCCTATCCAGGGGATTCAACTATCTGATGTATGGGGCAGACAGGGAGGCGATCCAGCTCAAATACCTGGAGTCGCTGCAGTTCATCAGGGAAAAGCTTAAGGCTATTCCCTGAGATATTTCTCTATTTCGTCCAAACCATGGTCGATCGATTCCTGAGTCCCGGAGAAAGAGATACGAATATGCCCTTCCCCTGCTGAACCAAAGGCAAGGCCCGGGAGAACAGCAGTTCCATGCTTTTCCAGTAATTCCTTGCTAAAAACAGTAGACTTTACCTTTTTGGTGTATGATGGGAACGCATAGAATGCACCTTCTATTGGACCGAGCGACAGGGTGGGAATCTCGCCGATTCTCCTTGCAACTGTGTCACGTTTCTTCCGGAAGTCTTTGCGGAACTCCTCAATGAATTTATCCCCATACTTCAGGGCATAGGCAGAAGCTTTTTGTATGAAAGGGGGAGAACAAGTGTAAGTGTGCTCTATCACCTTGGAAATGTTAGAAACAGTCTTCTGGTCTGCCACTGTATAACCAGATCTCCAGCCCGTCATGGAGTAACTCTTGGAAAGGCTGAAAATTGATATTACCGTATCGGGGGAATTCTCCAGTGATCCTATGGAGAAATGCTTCTTCTCGTAAACAAGGTCCTCATAAGCTTCATCACTTATGATCTTTGCACCGTGTTTCCTTGCGGCCTCATAAATAGCCTGTAAATCTTCCCTGTCCATTACCTTGCCTGTAGGATTGCTGGGTGAATTAACAAGCACTGCGGCGACATTGCTGTCCAACTTTGAAAGTAGGTCATCCACGTCAGGTGAAAGATCAGATTTCATCCTGTAATATGAAAGTTGAAATCCTGCAATCTCGGCAGGTTCGCTGAAGAAGTAACCAGGATTGGGGAGAAGTATCCTGGATCTCTTTCCGGCGAGTGCCATGAAGGTTGCAAATATTGACTGTTTTGAAGTTATGAAAATAGTGTTATCCACAGACGCTTTGATTCCGTTCTTGCGCCGTACCTTTTCAGCGATAGCTTCGCGCACTTCAGGTATTCCATAGGATGAGGTATAGTGGGTATCCCCATTCCTCATGCTTTCATAGGCAATCTCCATGATTTTATCAGGAGTCTTGTAAAGAGGCTCACCTATGGCAAGAGACGTAATCTTCTCCCCTCTAGAAAGCTTTTGCAACACAAGGTTCACAACTTCAAGAGATGGAGAGCCTTCAAGGTCGCTTATGTACATAAATATCAATGATCTGGCATTATTTAAGCGTATGACCAGAATATTTTTGGTAAAAAAGAGAGAAAATGATAAAATAAAATAATAATTTTTACGCTGCCTGGCTCCCTTCGTCGAAGACTCCTTTTCCCGTGTAGTTGATGCCTGAATAGTACCCGATGAAGTAGAACACCAGTGTTACTATTATGAACACCACAATGTCGTAAGGAAAGACTATGAGGTTGATGCCGCCAAAGTTTGAGCTCCCTATGTATGAAAGGATAAGTACTACAACCATGTAAACAGGAAGCCATATTCCGGCCTTGAAGTCAGCCATTGTGAATTCCTTTCTTGAAGCCACATAGCCAAGGAACAGCAGTCCCACAAATACAGATATTATGGATATGGAAACGTACCCGAAACCTGACCAGTATATGAGGAGTCCACCTATGACGAAAGCCAGTGGAGAGATAACCTGATAGAATGGCAACTTGTATGGCCTCTTCTCGTTGGGGAGCTTCTTCCTGAACACTGCAAGGCTGATAGCTGCAGGAGCGTACGAAAACACAACTGCATCTACGAACACGCCAAGGATAGCAGTGAAGGAAGGAAGCAGTATGAGGTAAATTATGGATATTACCAGGACCAGCACAACTGAATAGAAAGGAATCCCATTCTTGTCGATCCTGCCAAGGAATGGCGGGAAGTACCTGTCATATCTTGAAAGGGTGTTTCCAACCCTTGATGCCCCTCCATAGTAAATGATGCCATCACTGAATGAAGCAATTACAACCCCAATGATTGCAATTGCAGCAAAGAGGCCAAGGCCCACGGCTAACGAGGCCGTTGCATATGGGGCGGCGAGTCCGGAAAGACCAGTCCAGCTGGAAGCCGATATTGTCGGGTATGCAAGATGCACTGTACCAAGGAAGGCAAGGCTTTCTATGACGTAGAATAACATCACAATTGCAAGCGAGACGACAATGGCCCTAGGCAGGAATTTGCCGGGATCGTGGACTTCTTCTGCGTAATCAATGGGTTGCCTGAAGCCAGCGTAAGCAAATATGGTTGCAGAAACTGCAAGGAAGATACCTCCTGTCCCTAGTGGAGAGAAACCGCCAAAGGATGAGAGATTTGATGA
>JAKAUW010000027.1 GCA_021817455.1 Thermoplasmata archaeon
TAGGACGCCGTAAGCTACCATACAGAAGGTAACAAATGCTTTGTTTTCACCACAAAATGACTTTACATTGGTTTTATGAGGATTTAGTATTCACTTAAAACTTTAATCAAATCCCGACCGGTCCATTCTATCCTACCTGAACAGTCTTAGACCATTATCCGTGAAAACTTCAAAATGTTCATCTAAAGTGTAAAGTGAACACCCATTGTTTATTGCGATTGCCGCCACAATCGCATCCATTCTCGGAACAGATTTTCCTTTTCTTTCGGCATTTAATTCAAGAGCAGCAGAAAGTTCACTGTCATTCTTACTGTACACCAGTGTTGGAATCTGCAGAACTAAGCGTGAATCTTTGGAATACTTCTCTATGCCGTAAAGCACCTCGTGCATGTTCACTGAGCTTGTACAGTATCCTTCTCCACTTCCGATGATTTTTAGCATAAGTGCCTGCCCTTTATCTGAATTCTTGTCCAGCACCTCTATGATGACGTCTGTGTCAAGAAGAATCAATTCCTCTTCTCCCACCGTTTCTTTTCCATATCTCTGAGAAGTTCTTCCTTATTTTCGAATACCATGCTCCCTCTTAGGGACAGAAGGAGTTCATTTTTGCTCTGAGATTTGACCAGCCTTTCGAGAAGATCACTGAAGCTTTCGTTTTCCTTTTTGAATCCTATTAATTCATCGTATACCGACTTCTTAATAGTGATGGTTTTTGGCATAACATATGTTTATGTTTAAACATTATTTCAATTTTCTTACGCCCAATGGTAAAATTGTTCTGTTACACCCTATCTAAAATATTCTATTAAGAAATTAAGCAAATCTTGACCGACCCATAATCCTATGTACATGTATTACAAGCATATGTTGATAGGAAGCTCCAGATTGGGTCGAAAACCTTGAAGGGTTTTTTTCTGCTTTATCTGAGAAGGATGGGCGATCTGGATAAGATTGTAGAAGAAGCCTGGAAGCACCAGGACTACCCGGAAGTGTTGATGAGGAAGCCCCAGGAAGTTTTTGAAGATTTCCACGAGAATGCTATGTACCTGTTTGAATATGCCAATGCTCTGGATTTTATGGGGAGGGAGAGCGAGGCAATCCCCCCTATATTAAATGGCTGTTAAATCTGGGTTTTCAGGAAAAAGGAAAACTAAAGCTGAAATTCAGCTGGGAAGTTCTCTCTGTGTTACCGGCCAAAGTGAAAGTGCCTTTGGCATACTGAGCAGAGTGAATAGGGAAACTGGTGACCCTGCAGCACTGGCATTCCTGTGCATCGCTCTTTTCAGGTCTGGAGAAATCAAGAGATCTCTCAAGACTGCTCTCAGTTTTATCCTGTCGGTAAATCAGGGCTTATTGCCTGAGTATAAGAGAGCCCCCTCACAATACATTGATGAAATATGCTGATGTATGATTTTCACGTTACAACTCAAACTCGGAAGTACTAGTTTGTGGGCAGCTTAGTGTGATAGCATTTCCGGGGTATAACCTACTTTCTCCCTTAGGCTGGCAACGAAATACCCTTTCGCCTGATCGAATTTTACCTTAGGTGGCATTGGCCTTGCATTTGGATCTGTTATCGCTTCCAGCAGAAATGGTCCTTTGCTTTCAAGCATCTTTTTCACGCCTGCTACAATCTCCGAATTCTTTGAGATCCTGGTTGACTCTATTCCATATGCAGATGCAATGGTGGAAAAATCAGGGTTTACAAGATCTACTCCCCATTGAGGGTATCCCACAACTTCCTGTTCAAATTTAATCATACCGAGTTTGCTGTTATTAAACAATACAATTTTCACTGGAACGTTGTATTTGCGTATTGTGGCCAGTTCGGTCATGGTCATGGCAAATCCGCCATCACCAACCGCTGATATCACTTGCCTGTCTGTGGACATTGCAACTCCTATGGCTCCTGGCAACCCGTCACCCATGGAAGCCAGTGCCCCTGAAAACAGGAATCTTTGCCCCTCCTTTGCCATGAAGTGCCTGGCAATCCAAACCGTTGTGTTTCCAGTATCGGTCACAATAACCGCATTCCCGTCCGATTCCTGTGAAATTGCATGCGCAAGCAGAGCTGGATTCACCACCCCTGTATCCTGGCTTTCCTGATGATGCAATTCTCTTTCCCAGGCATATCTTGCCGAGGCAAATTCTTCGTAGTACTTGACCCTCTTTTCCTTAATCATGGGAAGTATCGAATTTATGAAAGTGTGCGAGTCAGACAGGATCGGTATTGAAACCGGGAATCCCTTGCCGAAATTGGCGGGATCAATATCCACCTGTATGGCCTGGATGCCTTCCGGAATGAATTCCTTGTATGGATATGAAGATCCTATTTCAATTACTAAGTCTGATTTTGCGATCGCATCAAGCGAGGGCCTTGTCCCCAACAAGCCAAGGCCACCCAGCACTCTCTTTTCGCTGTCTGAGAAAATTCCCTTGCCCATAAGGGCATAAATTATGGGGGCACCAATCTTGTAAGACAGATCGGTCAGTTGGGGGCCTTCTTTCAACGCCCCAGCGCCGATGAGCAGCACGGGCCTCTCACTTGCATCTATGGCTCCTATGGCCTGACTCAGGTCAGGAGAGTAGGCAGGAGTAATTGATCTGTTAGCGTAAGTGGATGAATTTTCTACCTTTTCCATGAACACGTCAAAGGGAACATTAAGGTGAGATACCCCCTTCAACCTTACGGCATCCTGAATTGCTCTCCATACAACATATGGAGCATTCTCATATCCGGAAACAAACTGATTGTAAACGCTGACATCATCAAAAAGCTTGGTCATATTCACTTCCTGGTGTGAATCCCGGCCTAGCCTTCCCCTTTCCACCTGTCCTGTGATTGCAATGACTGAGGCTTTATCCATCTTGGCGTCGTATAAGCCATTTAAGAGGTGTATGGAGCCTGGCCCAGATGTACCGAAGCATGCTGCAGGCATGCCGTTAAACTTTGAGTCGAATGATGCTGCAAAAGCTGCCCCTTCCTCATGCCGTGTCTGCACATATTTAATTTTCTGGTTTCTTCTTATTGCATCAACCAGTGGGTCTATTGAGTCCCCCGGAACCCCGTATACTCTTTTGACTCCCCCCTCTACGAGGTAATCCACAATTGTATCAGCTACTGTCTTTGACATTTTATCACAGGCTAGACATCACAATTTGGGCACTTCTTTTGCCCCTATGTTATTAGGGACCTGCACGGGTTTAGAAAGAGTCAGCTACCTGCTCACGATTAACATTCCAGCAATTAATTCTCATATGAGAGGAATTAATAGTTAAATATGGGCAGACCCATGAATTTTGCATGATCTGCCGGTTTGGACGTTGCCCACACCTTGATGTATTATGTTCATACCTAAATCCTTAAGGAAACCAAATTCGCTAAACAAAAAATGTGTATATCTCAACTCCAGGCTTTGGCGGGAAGCGAAAAATGAAACAAAGTAGAGCAGTTGATGATAATGTTAATTCAGGACGTGAACAAGCAAGAACTTTTCATTCTACGAGGAACATTTGCCAGCTTTGCGATTATTGGCTTTATCTACCTGTTTTCAGGTTTACTATAGAGGCTTATACGGGCTAGCAAAATAATTTCAGGGTAGACTGAAAGCATGTCCGGGAAAAATATGAGGTAAGTAAAATGACTGGACACTCTTTACGGGAAAAGGAAGCTCATTCCGCAATACATTCTGCAATAGAGGAACAGATAGAAGATACAATAGGTAGTCTGCAGAAAAACGAGATTTCATTCTATCATGGAGTTGATATGCTATTAGAAATCTGGGAGAACAAAGTTCTTGGCCATGCGGAGGAAGAAGAGAATAGTCTATACAAGGAAAAGCGTTCCTCCACACCATCAGTAAGCAATCGTTTGAATAAGCTTTCAAGGGACCATGAACTGCTGAAGACTTTAACCCAGAGAGCCAGGTCTCTCGCAAGATCTCCAGATATTAGGGACGAAACAATTGAGGAAAGCAACGCAGAGTGGGAAGGGTTCCCACCAATACAGCCCAGGCAAGAAAATAAGGATGAAATAATTTCCATCAACAAGTTTCTACTCATGTTGTTGAAAATACACTCGGAAGAAGAGGAGCGTATCCTTTGGAAAGGTGATCTCCATTGAAAATTGGGAATAAATAAACTGGAAGCGCTAAAATTAAAATGGATTCAGGCGGTCAAGCCTTCTTAAGCAGGACAAACTCTCTGTTTAATGCAACCACGGTGTTGTTTTTTGCAATTAAAGGTTCTAAGGGTCATGATAAAGACGTTGGAAAATGCTTCTTGCCCCACATTATTGAGACTCTGGGCGCATTCCCTTAATTCTTTGGGGCTAGGTTGTTTCATTAGGGTTAGATTTCATTCTAGGTGAAACATAATGTCAGGCCTCAGTTTCAAATGTAAGGACTTGGGATTTGTCTGTGACTTTGAAGTGAAAGGAGTTGCTTCAAGAGAAGAGATAACGGAGATCATCAGGAACCATGGCAAAAGATGCCATCAGCTTGAATCCATCACACCGCAGATTGAGAAGCAACTGTCAAAGGTTATCAGAGAATAAATTCTCCTTGTAAAAAGGGACATAAATAAGAAATAATGGCGCTCTCCCGCCGGCGATGCCTCGATCTGGGATCAGACTGCTTTGCCACAAGACTGTGAGCGGGGATGTCCACTTTTCATTTTTTAAAGTAAAAGGAGCAGAATCTCCTTATTATGTGCCGGCGCCCATAATATGGAGTCAAAATTGGGGCAATTCAATTTCATCTCTTCAGGCTGCCCGCCTTTTTTTTCTTTTCCTTATCAAGGCCGCAATGGGATCATATTGCAGGTCAATGGCCATTTCTTTCTCAGGAATAATGGCATTGTCAGTTATGTGAATGTGCTCTGGGCAGACTTCCGTGCAGCATTTTACTACATTGCAGAATCCGAGTCCCCCCTCTTTATTCATGAACTTTGATCTGTCCAAAGTATCCATTGGATGTGTGTCAAGAGAGGCTACTTTCACGACATGCCGTGGCCCAAAGTAAGGAGTGTAGTGCTCCCTTATGACATGACAGACATCCTGGCAGAGAAAACACTCTATGCATTTCCTGAACTCCTGAGACTTTTCAATTGCAGCCTGTTGCATCTTCCAGGGGTATCCTGCATCCTCCCTTGGACTAAACTTGGGGATCCTTCTCAGCAGGACCCAGTTTTCCGAAACGTCAGTAACAAGATCTTTTATGAGGGGATATGCCCCCATGGGTGAAACCGTTACCTTCCTTCCAAGCCCTTCCACTCTGGTCTTGCACATGAGCTTTGGCGTTCCGTTTATTTCTGCTGCACAGGACCCGCACTTTGCAGCCTTGCAGTTCCATCTGATGGAGAGTGTTGTATCTATCTTCTCCTGTACATACCTCACTGCATCTAGCACGACCATTCCTTCCACGTAGGGGACTTCAAAATTATCATAATGCCCCTTTTCCTCAGTCGCAGGATCCTGCCTGTAAATGCTTAACTCGACTCTCTCCTTCATAAGTGTCAGCTTCTCTGCATTGAATTGCCAGGCTACATCGCATTTCAGACATGGGTTTTAGGCTTTACTGGCGGAACTTTAGAGCCAAAACTGTCCATTCAATGTATAAAACTAATAAAACCAAATGCTGCTTAATCCTTAATTTATCTCACATGAGACGACGAACTTATTGTTGTTCATAAAGAAATTTTGGGAAAAGGTGATTTACTCTGCTTGCATCGAAATTTGAGAGAGTTGTCAATATGACAGAAAGTGTTGTAATAATAGGTTCCGGACCAGCGGGACTAACTGCAGCCATCTATTGTTCAAGGGAAGATTTCAATCCCCTAGTAATTACTGGTGTCCAGGTTGGCGGCCAGCTGGAACTGACCAGCAAAGTTGAGAACTACCCTGCCTTTCCTGATGGAATCCTTGGCCCGGAATTAATGCAGAGGATGAAGCTTCATGCAGAAAGGTTTGGAACCAGATTCAAGCAGGATTATGTTCAGAAAATCGATATCTCGTCCAGGCCATTCAAAGTAACCACAGGCAGCGAAGAGATAGAGACAGAGGCTTTGATTATTGCTACAGGGGCATCTGCAAGATGGCTTGGCATTCCCTCGGAAAAGGAATTTATAGGCAGGGGAGTCAGCAGTTGTGCTACTTGTGATGCCCCTTTTTACAAGGGCCTGGATGTTTTAGTTGTTGGCGGCGGAGACACTGCGATGGAAGATTCACTTTTTCTCACAAAGTTCGTCAGGAGCGTTACCATAATCCATAGACGCGATCTTTTCAAAGCAAGCAGGATAATGCAGGAACGCGTCATGGCCAACCCGAAGATCAATATTCTGCGGAATACCGAAATTGTTGAAATAATGGGCAATTCAACAGTTGAATCTGCAAGGATTAAGAACAATAAAACTGGAGAAACACAGGAATTTAAAACGCAGGGAATATTCGTTGCTATTGGCCATAGGCCCAATACTGATTTTCTTCGGGGGATTCTACCATTAGACCAGAGGGGGTATGTTCAAAGCAGGGATGAGATCTTCACTGGGATTGAGGGCGTATTTGTAGCGGGAGACCTTGTAGATCCAAAGTACAGGCAGGCCGTCACTGCAGCTTCAAGTGGATGCAAAGCAGCCCTTGAAGTAAGATCATATCTGCTCAATCTTGCCTGAACCAACATAGGATGACAAACATTGGAGACCCGGGGTTGGAAGTTGGAATGGGACAAATGCCATGAATAAACACTACTGGCCCATGTACTTCCTAATTTCCTTTAGCATTCCTACAAATTCCATTCTTTTGAGCCTTCCGGTGTTAACATTTCTCGGGGTTGGATGATATGACGTATATATTCTAATTCCCGGAATTTCACAATAGGCACCATTTTTGAATTTCATTCCCTTAGTCTCAAAGCCTGCAAATTTGAAGCGGTCTAGAATGCTTCTGAAGGCGAAATGGCCAAGCGCTAAAATGCAATTCAGGTCGTCATTGCATAAAAATTCTGCATCAAGATATACGAGACAGTTTAGCTGTTCCTCCCTAGTGGGCTTATTATCAGGGGGCGCGCATTTCACTGCGGCAGTTATGTATGAATCAATATATCGCAACCCATCATTTCTGGAAGTGGAAGTAGCCTGACTACAAAGCCCTGCCTCATAAAGTGCTGATACAAGGTACTCCGCACTTTTGTCACCTGTGAAAATTCTTCCAGTTCTATTGCCTCCAGAGGCCGCCGGGGCGAGTCCGACAATCATTAGGTGCCCCTTTGTGTCGCCATAACCGGGAACCGGTTTCCGCCAGAACTTTTCACCATCAAAGCGTGGCGTAATTTTGACATTCTCTCTGAAATCTACCAGCCTGGGACATTTCCTGCACCCAATGACCTGTTTATACATGCCTTCACAATTCACTTCTCTCCAGTAGGGCGCCGATATAGTTTGTTCCCTGCCTTGTTTATTGGCATTCAACTTCTTTCAACTCCAGACTACGATCACAAACGATTTCCACTGTTCCCTGGAGACTAGGCAGACTCAATGTTTCTGGACTGCTTTCTAAGCCTGTGGCCTCCATCAACAGGAATCAATGCACCATTCACCCAGTCTGAATCCTCAGAAATGAGCCATTTGATAACAAGTGCCACATCCTCTGGTGGAGTTTTTAGATCTCCTAGTTTCCGGCTCTTTCGCCACTCTCTTCCGGGTTCAAAACTGCCATCTATGAAATTGGGAGCCACTGCATTTACCCTCACTCCCATTCCAATCAATTCCGAGCTTAGAACTTCGGTCATTTTAGCTAAGCCCGCTTTTCCAATGGAATATGAAAAGAATCTTGGGTCCCCATGTTCCAGGGCGCCGATACTGGTTATGAGCACTACTGAAGAACCACGATGTAGGTATTTCTGCGTCGCTTTGACTACCATGGCTGGTATTTTGATGTGATTATGGAGCATCTGGTCCATCGCCGAGAGATCTGAAATTGTATCTCCTGCAAAGCCCCCTACCATCACTACCAGATGATCAATTCCCTCTATCGCAGCATTTACCTCTTCCATCAGGGAATCTGCCGATTTCTGGTTTGATATTTCACCCGGAACAGCCAGTACATTCCCGTATTCATGGAACTCATCCTTAATCCTGTGCAGCTTTGCCGCATCCCTGGAGGTTATTGAAACTGTGTAACCACCCTTCAGCAATAAGTATGCAGTTGCCCTGCCAAGGAAATTGCTGACTCCAATGAGGGAGACTTTGTTTCCTGACATACCCAAACATTTTGCTGAAGAATTAATGCATTTGTCTCAGGGATTTGAGACTAACTGATAGATTATAGCTAATTTGTTTATGTGCACCCGGAGAAAATGCACCGGCATAGCCAGTTACTCAAACCTTACCAGAAGATGTTTTGGTTCCTTTATGCTCCAATCCTGGCTTGTTAGGAAGGATCAACAGGATTCGTTGATATTTCTGCTTTAAAAATTACAATAAAGCATGACCACCTGCCTTGCGAATTGACGTGTCATTACTTCCCGGGAAAAATCAGCGCATTTCCCTCATCATGCCAGCCTTTTATCCCATCCCTGTACCTGTAAACATTTGTATATCCAAGTTTTTCCAGCTTTACTGCGATTTTTTCAGAAGTGCTGCAATTTGAGTTTCCACAGTAAGTGATGATTTTCCTATCCTTATCCTGTGGCAGGCCATTTTTCCTTAAATCGAATTCCTTCAACGGGATATTTCTAGCCGATGGTAAATGCCTTCTTTCATAACTCTTCTGAGGGAGCGCATCTATCAATAGAAAATTGCCTCCACACTCAATGAGCTTCTTCAATTCTGATGTCTTAATTTCCTTCATATTCGGAAATTTCTGGCGTAATCTTTTACTTTTACCCTAAATAACTTGGGAAAGATCATTATTTCGATCTCTCCCCAAGTTCGGGTTTCTGCTCCAGTGTCCATTCAGCGTGTTTCCATTTGAAAAGGCATATCCTGGCCCAGATTCAAGGGCCACAAACCAGCCTTTTCAGAGGAGTGGGTCTTCAACTACCTGCATGTCATTGATTACTGTAGAAATTTATCATTTCCACCCTGTTGCCCTTGTCGTCATAGAAGTACACCTTGTTTTTCTCATTCTGAGTCTTTTCGTGGGTGCCATCGCAGTACGGCTTGTCCTGAGATAGACCGCAACCACATAGGAAGATTTCCTCGTCCCCAACCTTGATCATATAAGGGTGGTTTCTTTCATGCAAAACAAGCCTGGACATGTATTATCCACATTCTATTGAGCAGATGCAGATAAAGATTAATTCGTCTCATATGCATCAACATTCTTTATTTCTTTAAAATTACCATGACAGATCTATGATAACACTATCCTGGGCATATGAAAAGAGGCCGACGGAAAATGGTACGAGAGTGCTTGTGGATCGCCTGTGGCCGAGAGGCATAAAGAAAGAAAAACTGAACATTAACAGATGGTTAAAGGATATCGCACCTTCCAATGAGTTGAGAAAATGGTTCGCGCATGATCCGCTAAAATGGGAGGAATTCAAGGTACGTTATTTTTCAGAACTGGACGCAAACCCTAATACACGGGAATTCCTTGAACTCTGCAAAGAAGGGGATCTTGTCCTTGTGTTTTCATCAAAGGAGCAAGTATACAACAACGCAGTTGCACTCAAGGAGTATGCCCGGTTACACACCTGAGGCAATGCATGCACAGAGTTGGCCAACCAACTGAAACAGTTGTGCGATTTCCCTGCGTAAAAGTGGTTTGAAAACACTATTAAAGACTCAGTATCCGTAAAAATCCTCGCTTCTAATATTAATTTCTTCAACCCCCATTCCTTCACTAAGAATTTCCCTGACATCCTTCACAAATGAAGGGGGTCCACAGACATAAAACTGCTTTCCCGCAATATTTCCAATGGTTCGCACGAGTTTTTCCGAAGTAATGCGCCCGTTGTCGATGCCTTCCTCTTCCACCATTTCCCTTGTGAGAAACCTGTGAATTGTTAGGTTCTTCATTGTCGAGCACATGTTTCCTATTTCATCATAAAAAGGAGTTTCGACTTTTGATCCTGTTGAATGAATTAACTCAATCTTGCGTCTTTCTTCGTTGTGGAGATTGTGCCTAAGCATGCTAATGAATGGAGTTATGCCTATCCCACCGCATATTAGCACTAAATCTTCGCTTGAACTGTCCAGTACAAAATTGCCGATTGGGCCTGCAATTTCGACTTCGTCACCCGGTTGCAGATTTTCCAGCCTTTTCTTATATAAAGAATCGCGGTTAACAGTTTTTGTGGTAATGGAAAGAAGGTCATTTTCAGGGTCAGAGGTGAGTGAAAACTGCCTCATGTTTCCCCGCGGATCTCCCTTTAGGTCAGTAAACCTCAAAACAATATGCTGACCTGGAATGAACTGAAACCCAGAAGGTTTGTCAAAATAGAAAGTTCTTATTGTAGGAGTCTCAATCTTTTTGCCACGGAAAAATGACTTCCCTCTAAAGCTGGCCATAATAGTCCTGACTAAGTTCCCCTCTACATATTTACCCCTTAGTATTGCTCAGGTTGCGACTTACAATTATTTTTCTTCTGTAAAAAACTGGAATTTTCATCACAGGGAAACATTTCCCTGCCTCCTGCATGACTCAATAAGGCACAACCCGCCCCTGAATAAAGAAGTGAGTGCCTCTTTGAAGCATTGCAGGTAAAGGTCAAGGTGAATATTCTTATGGATAATAGCGGAACGAGCCGGAATCAGGAAACAAAGGAAATGAGA
>JAKAUW010000012.1 GCA_021817455.1 Thermoplasmata archaeon
CAGAACCCTACGACTCCCCTGTGCTTCTTGGGCTTTCCCTTGAACAGGTATTCATATGCATACTCAAGGTCCTTGACCATGTTCTTCTCTGTCTGAGACCTGTTGAACATGATATCGTTCACGATTTTCTTGGAATTATCTGAAACCTTTGCAAGTATTTCCTGCACGGCGGCCTGGTCCCCCCTCTTCTCCGGAGGCAGAGCCCAGAATGGCCTCATGGCATCCATTATATTCTCTTCAGTGAAAATATCTACCTGCTCCTTCCTTGAATAGAGGTGGGGAGCAAGTGTTTCATAACCGTTCTCAGCCAGCTTTCTGCAGACATCCCTGATGAATGGGGTCAGGCCCCATATTTCCATTATGACTAGTACAGCCGGATGTTCTTTACCGTCATCGGGCTTTGCGGTGAATACCTTCAGATCAGTTCCATCGTGTGTCTTTATGCTGAATTCCTTCTCTTGAAGTCCCATTTATTCTCAGGATACCAACCGCCTAAGATATTTATCAATTTTGGAGTATTCTGTGCCTAAAGGCACTACATGAAGGCATCATCAGGACAACGTTGAAGAAAAGCAAAATTTAAGGCTATGAAGGAGTATCTTTAAGCACAGGCAGAGGTGCCAAAATGATGGAGCTCGACAAGAGGACTGTTAAGGAGATCAGGAAACTTCTCAAAAACGGCGTTGACGTGCCAGAAATATGCACAAAGTACCACATCCCTCCTGAGAACTGGAGGGACTATACCCTGAAATATGACTTCTTCAAGTGAATTCCATTATCCCGAACAGTCTAAGGATGACGCTGGAGAAATGTGAGAACTGGAAATAACTCAATTTAAGTACTGTATAGGACTAACATCGTGCCCAGCAAATGAAGATCGGATTCTTTACAACTACATATTACCCAACTCCAGACGGAGTGTCGCACTACCTGCGTGATGTAAAGCATGAGATGGAAGAAATGGGCCATGAAGTTCATGTGTTCTCGTTCAACGGTGACAGGAATGAAAAGAACGTGCACATTCCCGTTACGGTTCCCTTTCCAGTTTATCCGCAGTACAACATGCCTGTGAACCCGTTTCCAATGTACCTTTACAAAATGGCCTCAAAAGTGGATTTTGATGTTATCCACATTCATGATCCTTTCATGGGTTCAATAGGATACAGGCTTGCAAGGGCAAAGAAAATTCCGGTGTTCGCGACGTTCCACACGGACTTCGTGAACATGAAGGAATCCCTGAAGATGCCCATGAAGGAGACACTGTTCCGCATCTCCTGGAGATATAACTCCTACCTGTACAGAAGATGTGACCTTGTTCTTGCCCCCAGCTTTAAGACACTGGAGTACCTCCAGGAAACAGGCATCAGGAATTCCAGGGAACTGCCTCTCTTCGTTGATACCTGGAAGTTCAATACCTGCAAGAGAACCATGGACCCGTTCATAGTACAGTACCTGGGCAGGATAACAAGGGATAAGGGAGTTTTCAGGATCCTGGATGTTGCAGAGCAGCTCCACGGCGACAGGAGGTTCAGGTTTGTCATAGCCGGTACCGGCCCTGACACAGAGAGTCTCCAGAAAGAGGCAAAAAATCGTAATCTCCTGGAAAATCTCGAATTCACTGGATATGTGGATGAGCCAAAGAAGCTCCGGCTTCTCTCAGATGCAAATCTTTTCATGTACCCTTCAGAAACAGATACATTCGGAATATCTGTGCTAGAAGCGCTTTCCTCAGGGCTCCCATCAATGGTCCCCACCAGTTTTCCCCTGGTGCATTACGTGAACGGCGGCAAATCAGGCCTTATACCTGTGGATTTCAGGAATCCGGAAAGCGTCAGGGATGCATTGATTGAACTTAGGGAAAACCACAGGAAGATGTCAGATCTCAACGAGGCAGCAAGAGGTTTTGCCACAGGCAAATTCAGCAAGGAAGAGCACTGCAGGCAGCTTATTTCCATTTATGAGGAGTTCATTCCAGCCAGATTTCGCACGCCCAGCATACCGCGACTCATGACTCCTGTTCCATGAGTTCACTGGCCAAAGAACGTTTTTGAACTAAGTTGCCATCAGGAATTTCAAATGTTTAAGAATCAGTAAAATTTGCACAGGGAGGTGAAGGAATCGGAAGCGGAGGAACAGGTAAAGGAAGAGCAGCGGAACCAGAGGCTTACTCTGGTCTATTCAGCCATTATTCTGGTTATTGCTGCAATTTCCGCACGCTCTGTCAATAACATGGTTGTCACCACCCTGCCATTCCTTGCTAAATACAACTTCAGCTATGGAAATGTTGAAGTCGGGTTCATCTCCTCGGTCATCTATGGGTCAACGTTCCTTGTAACCACGTTCGTCAACCCCATGCTGAGGGCACCAGTAAGAAGGAAGGTTTTCATGGCTTCCAACGCCGCAATACCCTTGACAATGCTCCTTTTCTACTTCTCCAACCCAGTGTCGCTCTGGCCCATTGCTGTGGTATCAGGCGTTGCAACCGGTTTCCTGTTTCCAAATATAATCACTTCCGCCTCGCTCCACAGGGACCACATGGTGCAGATGAGGCTGCTTGCAATATATTCCGTAAGCCTCAGTGCCAGCCTTGTCATCGGGCCATCATTGGAAACCTGGCTCCTGACATTCCTGACATACAAGCAGATTTTCCTGCCATTCCTGGGGCTGTCCATAATTGGACTGGGGGTATCCCCGTTCGTGAAATTCCCAAAGGTGCAGAGGGAGATAACAGGTGGAAAAGCAGCCCTGGGAAATAGGGGTCTTATTACATCGCTTATTTCAATATCAATCTACAATGTTCCTTTTGCTGCAGTCATATCTTTCCTGGTAATTTTTGCAGTTGAAAGTTACCATGTATCTAGCAGCACCGCTTACTCAGTGTTCATATTTTTCTTTGCCACATCAATGGTGACAAGGCTTGCAATGGCCATCAGGCCGTTCAGGGCACTTTTCGGCCCTTTAATTTTCTCCGCCGCCATTACAATAGCTTCCCTTTTCATCCTGCCATTCATTCCATCATTCTCTGTCTTCGTGATCCTCATGGCTGTCCTCGGAATTCCGCATGGATCAATATTCCCCATATCATCCATGTTAGTGGCAAGGGGCACTAAGCCTGAGGAGAGAAGCGTTGCCAACTCATATTTCATGGCGTACAACAACGTGCTTTCCATGATAGTACCGGTGATGTTCGGGTTCATGAGCCTTCATTTTGGTTTCTCCGACAGTTTTGCCCTTCTTGGGGGAATAGCGCTCATATCAACCGCGGCAATGGCAATGCTTTATGGAAAATACAGGGATATTTTCACAAGGTAAACCAAGAGCACATTAACCAAGGGAAATGACGATTGCAAGAATCAATAGCTGCCCAGTTAGGGGGAACATGCTAATTCCATTGTCCGACCATAAAAGGATGATTACCAGGGAGATGGTGGAAGCCATTGGCATAACATATCATGCCCGGTTCAGGGAAGACCTGATTCAGGACCATTTTCCATGGTTCCTTCTCTCCGTTATATTCGGCGACAGGATCCCGGAAACAATTGCAGTCAGGACGTTTTACATGCTCAGATGGGAAATTTGCTCTCCCCTGGAGTCCATAATAGGGCGAGGCTGGGAAGGGTTGGTGAGTGTACTGGATTCTGGAGGCTATACAAGATACGATTTCAAGGCTGCTACAAAACTGCTTGAACTATCTGAAAGCATAAGGCAAAGGTTTGTTAAACAGAATCCATGAAAAATCCAGTCCTGAAAATCTGGTCAGCAACCTGAAGTCGCTTCCAAGAGGCATAGGGGAGGTGACTGTTGGAATATTTCTCAGGGAGATGTTAGGCATCTGGAAAAACGCGAACCCACCACCTTCTCCGCTTGTATAGGCAGCAGCCCTGATGCCTGGAATCGTTCCTTTTCCCCTTGCAAAAGAAATAGGCGTATCTTACGGCATGATGGAATCTTTCCTCGTGAACATTGGAAGGAAATGCTTCAGGTCAAAATGCAAAAGATGCATTTTTCCGGAAGAGCGTGAGAAATTCCTGAAGGATAACAGGAATCCTCTCTCATACCACTGAAGTGAATCCGGCACAGGCAATGGGCATGATTTGTCCCTACCAATGCAAAGCGGCATTTATATTGACTTAAAAATGGCAGCATTTGCATCCAATCAAAAGGAATTGTTTGGTACATGCCACTAATAATTGTGTTTTTCTATCATACTGGGCAGCTGGTTAAGTGAATTGCATATTCCTGGAAAATTAACGGAAGCACTTCCGCCAAATTTATTACCTCACTAATGAGCAGTCAGGGATAAATGGCACAGATCAGTTAGAATATTTGAGTTGAAAACCGTATGACGACTCTTTCGACCACAAAGGCAATTGGAGGCATAGGAGCAATAATGGTCCTGCTTGTTCCTGTCCCGACAATTGGATGGATCCTTGGAATTGCAGGGCTTATAATGGTTCTCATTGCGATCAAGGGCATTTCAGATTTGCTGCAAGACAAGTCCATATTCAATAATATGCTCTATTCGGTGATATGTGAAATAGTGGCAATTGTGGTTCTGGGCGTGAGTGTGATATTTGCAATATACAGGCTTCTGGGGCTTGGAACTTTCACCGGTTCAGGATATATTCCCGGCCCCAATGTTACCGCAGGCGACTGGATTGCATTCGCCCTGGGATGGATTCCGTTCCTGCTGGCAATCTGGGTGCTCTTGATCATATCCGCTGTCTTCATCAGGATAAGCCTGTCAAAAATCGATAGCGGGCTTTCCATGAGATTGTTCGGAACCACTGGCCTCATGTTCCTCATAGGTGCGGTAACCACCATCATAGCCATCGGGTTTCTGCTCATTCTTGTGGCAGAAATAATGCTTGCAATCGCATTCTTCTCCATAACTGAAACATCAGGAAAACTTAAGGGGCCAATGACAACAACATAGGGGAAGCTGGGTTGCAGGTCTCAGGATTTCCTGTCTTTCCCTGAATTTTTATTCCGCATTTTTAGTTACATGCAGTATGATCTTCAGATCACCAGTGTAAGAAATGAAACATTCTAAAACTTAGACCCAGCCAATAGCCATCCCAGGGAAATGAATCATAGAATATATATCCGCATATATGGGAACATATGCCACATTAGTGGCACATATTTTTATTGGATTTTTTCCAAATAACCCATTCCCATCGTATAACTGAGAACCATATGAATACACGAAATGTAATAATTGCAGTAGCAGTTGCAATCATTATTGTAGCATCAGGGGTGACAGCCTTTGAGCTGCACAACAACGGCGGGTCCTCAAAGGTCACTTTGACCGAAACAGGGTCAAGTTTGCTTTATCCTGTGTTCAACCTTTGGGCGAAGAACTACACTAATGCAACTATATCGACAGCCTCGACAGGAAGCGGAACAGGAATTTCCAGCGCAATAGCCGGCACTGTGGACATAGGGGCATCAGACGCCATGATAGCAGCCCTTACTTCTAGCGCTCCTTCTACAGTTCTGAATATACCTATCCTGATCTCTTACCAGTACATTGCATACAATGTGCCCACATTGAACAATTATACGCTGAAGTTCAATGCCAACGTCATAGCTGGCATATACGATGGAACCATCACAAAGTGGAACGATCCGGCAATTCTGGCTTTAAACCCAACAGTTCCGGCTGCGGATTTCCCTGACCATACCATAATACCGGTGCACAGGTCTGACGGAAGCGGTGACACATTCATGTTTACATCCTTCCTGAGCAAGGGGAATGCATCATGGGACAAGACTGTCGGTTCCGGGGTGAGCGTAACCTGGCCATCAGTTGCGGCAGCTACCACAGGTGTCGGAAATCCTGGAATAGTCCAGGCAATGAACAATACACCTTACACTATAGGCTATATTGCGGCGACATTCAACCAGCAGGTGCATGCTGACCACTTTGGAGTAGCCCAGCTCCTTAACAAGGCAGGCAACTATGTCAACGCAACGGTGTCCAATGTCACAACAGCTGTGTCACAGTATCTCAGCCAGATTCCAGCCAATGGGACCATCGCGGTACAGTACGCCCCAGGAAATACATCCTATCCAATTGCAGACATGGAATATGTTATTGTAAATGAAAGCCAGTCCACAACCGCAAAGGCAACTGCACTCAAGGATTTCCTTTCCTGGGTTGTTTCTCCGAGCGGAGGAAGCCAGAGCAAGTACCTTGACCAGTTGAACCTTGCACCACTGCCTTCAAACGTGGTGAGCAAGATTGTACAGCCACTGATCAACCAGATACATGGGCCAGGGGGATCTTCCTCTAACCTCATGACCCTCAGTGAAACAGGTTCAAGCCTTCTTTACCCTGTGTTCAACACCTGGGCAGCCAACTACACCGGTGCAACAGTGATAACAGCATCAACAGGCAGTGGCACTGGGATTTCAAGCGCCATAGCAGGCACAGTCCAGATTGGCGCCTCTGATGCAATGATCTCCGCACTTACTTCCAGCGCACCTTCAACGGTCATGAACATTCCCATTCTGATATCATACCAGTACATTGCATACAATGTGCCTACGCTGAACAGCTACACTCTCAGGCTCAATGCGAGCGTGATCGCGGGGATATTTGACGGAACCATCACAAAATGGAACGATCCTGTCATAGAGGCAATGAACCCTGGTGTTCCTGCAAGCGCATTTCCTGACCATACCATAATACCGGTGCACAGGTCTGACGGAAGCGGTGACACATTCATGTTTACATCCTTCCTGAGCAAGGGGAATGAAACTTGGAACAACACAGTTGGTTCTGGCGTCAGTGTGACATGGCCTTCTGTTGCAGCAGCTACCACTGGTGTGGGGAATCCCGGAATAATATCCGCAATGGCGAGCACCCAGTACACAATAGGGTACATTGCAGCCACGTACCAGACACAGGTCAAGGCAGACCACTTCGGTGTTGCAACTCTTCAGAACAGGGATGGCAATTTCGTCAATGCAACAGTGGCAAACGTGACCACAGCAGTTTCCCATTACCTGAGCCAGATTCCAGCCAACGGCACCATAGCAGTGCAGTATGCACCCGGCAGCAGCTCATATCCTATTGCGGACATGGAATATGTAATTGTCCAGAAGACACAGAGCAGCGCCGCGGAAGCCAGTGCACTGCAGGCATTCCTCAACTGGGTAGTTAACCCCAATGACGGAAGCGCTTCAAGCTACCTGTCACCACTGAATCTGGTTGCATTGCCCTCGAATGTTGTGGATAATGTAACTAAACCACTGATAAATCAGATAACCGGGTGAACTGTTAATTATGGATACCAAAAATAAATTTTTTAATTTTTTCACTTTTCTCATGTCGCTTGTACCGGCTTTTGTATTGATCACGATCCTTGCATTCATCCTCGTTTACGCCTGGCCTTCAATAGTGTTCAACGGAACAACATTCTTCACCTCCTACATCTGGAACGTGGGAATATCATCACGCCCTCCTGTAATGGTCAGAGGATTCCTCGTTCCGCCCAATGCTTCATTCGGGGCATTGCTGTTCATTGAGAGCACTCTTCTCTCTTCAGGCCTTGCTATTCTCATTGCCTTCCCTGTCAGTTTCTTGGTGTCCCTTAGTGTTGAACTCTATCTACCCGGCAGGGCAAAGAGGCCTCTGGTTTCCCTCATAGAGCTGTTCGCAGGCATTCCGAGCGTTGTCTATGGGCTTTGGGGAATAGTTGTACTTGAGCCTCTCCTTCTCCACAATATAGAACCATGGATGAGTGCAAACCTCTACTTCATCCCCGGGTTTTCAGGTGAGGTCCTCACAGGAAGCGGAATTATAGCATCAGGGTTGATCTTGAGCCTCATGATAGCACCCATAATCACATCAGTAATGGTAAACAGCTTTGACTCTGCTCCCAGCGAAATTAAGCAGGGACTGGTATCCCTGGGTGCAACAAAATGGGAACTGGGAAAGTACCTTGCAACGGGATATTCGAGGTCATCCACGTATGGTGGAGCCCTGCTAGGATTGGGACGAGCGCTGGGTGAAACCATGGCTGTCCTTATGGTGAGTGGCGGGATAGTAAACGTGCTACCCACAAGCATCTATTCCGGCATCAACACAATGGCAGCAGCAATAGTTGCTTATCTTGACAGTGCAATTGGCCAGGGTACGGGAATCAACCTTTCCGCTCTAGCGGAACTCTCGCTTTTCCTTCTGGCAATATCACTTGTGGTTAACCTGCTGGGCAGGAGAATCGCGGGCAGGGGCGCACTGAGAGGGGTGGAAAATGATAAATTCTGATATGCATGGCAACGAGATAAAGTGGAAGAGGCGCAGTTCCAGGAAAGCAAGGGATATTGCAGCTAGGATACTTGGTTACCTAGCGCTTGGATTCATGCTTGCCATTCTGGTTTCCATTTTCGCCTACATAATCAAAGGTGGTGCAGCCGCAGTCAGCTGGAACATCCTTACAACTTACGGAAACACCTCTGACGGAGGAGTACTAAACGGAATCATCGGTACATGGGAACTTGTGGGGATGGGGTTGCTCTTCTCCCTTATTCCCGGGGTATTTGGGGCAATATACCTCACCCAGTCAGTCTCCAGAAAGCATGTAGCAGATGCCATGAGGCTGTTCACGGATGTCCTAACCAGTGTGCCATCCATTGTAATAGGGCTTTTCGGCTACTTAGTGCTGGTGATAAAGTTCAACCTTGGGTATTCCCTGGTTGCCGGTGGACTGGCCCTGGGTATCATGATGCTCCCCTACATAATGAGAATCACGGAGATGTCATTCAGGAACATACAGAGGGAACAGGTAATGAATGCCTATGCACTTGGCGCCGACAACGTGAATGTTACCACAAGGATTCTGTTGCCACAGGCAAGTGCAGGAATCCTCTCAGGGATACTGCTGGCAATCAGCATTGCAGCGGGAGAAACTGCACAGCTACTTTACACAGCAAGTTTCAACAGCGCAGGCCTGCCATCTGGACTGACACACTCACCGGTTGGTTACCTGACGTACTTTGTGTGGAACGGCATCAACCAGCCTTCCGCGTATGCACACAATCTTGCATTCATATCTGCTATGATCCTCATCATTAGCGTGACTGTGCTCATATTAATCTCAAAGTACGAGGATGTTGTGGGAAGACTGCTCCGCAGGATACTTGGACCGCTGGGAGTCATCATCAACAGGGTATTTGTTGAAGCACCATCGGAAAAAGAAGATAAAGGAACATCAAAGGGTGAAAAGAAATGGAAAAAATAGTTGAAATCAGGGACCTCAAAGTGGACGCAGGCAAAAAGGAAATCATCAAAGGCCTGGACATGGACATATACGCAAACAGGGTAAACACAATTGTGGGACCCTCAGGGGGAGGCAAAAGCACACTCCTCAGGTGCCTAAATCGCTTAACCGATCTGGAACCTGGCTTAAAGGTCAACGGAAAAGTTACTTTCCAGGGAAAGGACCTTAGGGATTATGATGACGTTGAACTCAGAAGGGAAATAGGGATGGTCTTCCAGAGGCCAAATCCGTTCCCAATGTCCATATACGACAACGTTGCCTTCGGGCTTAGGATTCAGGCCAAGGTCAGCAAGAGCGTCATTGATGCTATGGTCAGGGATGCGCTTGAGGAAGTTGGCCTCTACGATGAAGTGAAGGACAACCTCAAGCGACAGGCAAGCACCCTCTCAGGAGGACAGCAGCAGAGGCTTTGCATAGCCAGGGCACTAATCCTCAGGCCAAAAATACTCATGATGGACGAGCCCACAAGCTCACTGGACCCTGTGTCAAAAGGCAGGGTTGAGGATCTCATAAGGGGGCTCAAGGAAAAGTATACTGTCATCCTGGTTACCCATGACATGAGCCAGGCAAGGAAAGTTTCTGATTACACGAACCTCATTTATAACGGCAAAACAGTTGCATCGAGCGAGGGGACGGAGTTTTCCGATATTGAGGATCAGGAAGTAAAAGACTACCTGGGAGAACTGGCAGAGTAACAACTTTCTCCAAACGGAAAAGCAGCTGGCTTAGATCCAGTGAGCGTCCAAAGTCTTAACGCTCTTTATATTTCCAGGATTCACGGTTGAAGCGGGTTCGACCAACATGGCTATCGCCTCCTCGATAGCTACAGGGCAGAGTTCCACATCTCCTGGAATCACCACTGCCTCACACTCGCTTAGTACAATAATGCTGTCTTTAAGCTCTATGTTAAGGTTGCCCCGGATCACCAGGAACATCTCATCCTCATTGTCATGATGGTGCTACTCAAACCTTCCCTTCGGCCTTGCCAGTTTAAT
>JAKAUW010000037.1 GCA_021817455.1 Thermoplasmata archaeon
TTGGCAGTGACAGCCAGCTGCAAATATCTGATCTCAGGAAACCTCAGGCACATGCCCGCGTCCCGGGTCGTGGGAGACCTATCCATCGTTTCTCCCAGAGACTTTGCAACAGCTGAAAATTTACTTTGATTCACAATCTGACGGGAGGGGAGGGTTCTCCCATGTCAAAGTATCTACACATTTACGCAGGGACAATGCTTTTATTGGCTCATAAAAGCAAACCTGATCGGTCAAAGCCGGATATTTCAGTAAGTAACCTCATCACAAAATGATAATGTCCATAAGTACTAGTGGCGTGTTTCAATAACTGAGTTCTGTGTCCTGAATTTCCAGATAACTCTCTTCCTTGCGGTCCTCTTATCCTTCTTCCTCTTTTCCCTGTTCTCGAGCATTTCCTTCCTGTGCGCATTCTTGTATCTAATTGCACTCTGGAGTGCCTCATCGACTTCTGGCCATGATGGAAACGTCGTTCTAATTTTTGCCATTTTCGCCGGAGTAAAATTTGCCAAAAACGCCGACGAATGTTTTACAGAATCGCCGGCAAATTCTTTACACCTGCACCTGCTACGGTGAGGGGCAGGGGGGACGTGTACACATTTTGCTGTAAAATTGAATAGACCCTGTGCCTTCACCCTGAAAGACATTGTAGGTGAATCAGAATGGAACTACAGGATCAGGAAATTACAGCAGATCCGACACGGTGTCTCCTTGGGACTCAAGTGCATTGATCCATGTTATTGAACTCAATGGAACGGAGAAGGGTAAGGCAAATCAAAACATGGCATGGAAGATTTCTAAAAACTCCAAAATATGAAAGGTTGTGCAAACATGAATTTTATTCATGGTTTGGTCATGGTAAAATCATCTTTGCATACAACCTTCGTGAGCTGAAAATCATGATGGGATAGCGTAAATCCTTCAGATTTACCGGAAGAATAAAAGTAAACGTAAGAAATTATGATGAAAATATCAATCAAGATCCCGATTTTGCCCTATTATGTAAAGTATAGAAATGTCCACCGGAAATCATTGACTTATTTGAAATCCCTTCATGATGATCAGGCACTGTTATTTTGATTACAATGGTCATGAAGGGATGGAAAATAAATCCTCTGTACTTCAGCTGAGCAATAATTCACTTCACGGAACCTTTCTTCATCATCCAGCCACAATAGTATAACCCTTGGAAGAACTGTTGAATCTGTATGAACCCAGCCTCTCTGAATAGTTCCTCCATCCTTGTTGGCACAGAAAAGTGACCACCACTCGATCCATTTTTGAGGAATTCCATGGCTTCGGCTCGAGTATGGACCAGACCTGCGGATTTAAGATAGTTAATCGCTATTTCTCCGACAGTCTCCATAGGTGTACCTGCAAGCTTACAAACATCAACGTGAATATAAATTGCGCCTTCTTTGAGATGATGAAAAACCTTCTTCAGGAAATTACTCTTCGAACCGTCATCCGGCAAAAAATGCATAACTAGGATTGAAGTTATAGCATCAAATTCTTTGCTTTTTTCAAAATTCTCAAATCTATCGCATAAAAGTTCTATTTTAGATTCTGGTTTAATTTGGGCAAGTCTCTGTTTAGCCAATTCAAGCATCTGTGGAGAAGGGTCAATGCCAGTTATGTTCCAACCTTCCATCGCGAACGATATAAGTTCATTTCCTCCACCAGCACCTATAACAAGAAGATTCTCAAAGGTCTTCATATGTGATCTCAATATGGCAAGGGTCAACTCAGACATTCCAGTATAACCTGGCATTGCCCGCTCAATCATGTTGTTATATCTTCTCCCATATTCTCCTTCAAAGTCTACCATAATTTACACCTCCTACAGCTATGATGTTATATGAAAAGACAATATTAAATTGATATCCCCTTTTGTAGCAAAATGTATGGCAATACATTGTTCTCAATGAGGTTTTTCCAAAAATATCGGACGTGTAACCATTTTGCTGTAAAGTTGAACAGACCCTGTGCCTTCACACTGTAAGCATGTGAGGCAGATCAGAATGGAAGCACATTGCGTAGGAAATAAGGAGATCAGGTAATTCAACAACGGAGTATCTGGAAGGATATGGGCAATATATGCGTGAGCTACTATCATGGTTTACTAGGTCATGGATGAAGCAGAACAGCAGTCCGGTGCTGGCAGATAGATGAAGGTAAAGGAGAGTAGAGCCCACAGGAATGGATACAGGGAGAAACTCCTCTCCTTTGGTCATGAGAAAACTGCAGATGTGCTTGACCGTTATAATGACTCGCTTTTCAACTACACTGCCTTTCCAAGCCAGTGCCGGAGAAGGCTGAGGGCAACAAACATGCTCGAACGTGTGAATCTGGAGATGAAGAGGAGAACAAGGAAAACAGGTTCTTTTCCCATTAAGTAGTCGCTGCTGTGGCTTGCCGGGCCCATACTGATGGACATAAGTGAGGGATGACCCACAGGCAAAATCGTCTTAGCATGGAAGAGAGTTGACGCGGACAGAGTGAAAGTACAGGATCAGGAAATTATGGCAGATTCGGTACACTATCGAGCCTTTGGAGGTTTTTCATATGGTTCATTCTCGGGCATATAGGCGGAATACTGGCAATAGTATGGAAACCTGTTCCAGTGGCATTCTTACAGGAGGTGCAGTCTCTGCCAGAAAATAACCAGCAATAAGTCGTATTTGGGCTGGATAAGCCCATCTTAAATTATTTAGCAGAAACAAGAATAAATGAAGGAATTTTAGAGGGTGAAATCAGGTAAGTGTAATTCCACCGTCTATTACAATAGTTTCTCCAGTTATGAATGAAGAGTCCTCAGAGAGAAGGAAAAAGACAAGCTTTGCTATATCCTCAGGATTCCCAAGTCTCTTCAGCGGTGTCCGGCTTAAAATGCCATTGAGGACTTTCTCATCTGAGAGCCGGCTTCTGGTCATATTTGTCTTCACGTATCCGGGTGCAACAGCATTTACTCTAATATCTGGAGCCAGGGTAATGGCCATGGATTTTGTAACATGGATCAGCCCCGCCTTTGTGGCTTCGTAGGCAATGGAGGAGACGCCGACCCTAATTCCCGCTGCAGATGCTATATTAACAACTGATGATGGCTTCTCAATCGCTGGCAGCAACTTCCTCACAAGAAGCACTGGAGCCCTTAAATTGACATTGCTCACAGCATCCCAATCATCATCATTGATATTGGCAGCGTTTCCAGGTCGGCCTATGCCTGCATTGTTTACAATGCCTGACAGGCGCATACCCTTATGAATTATTTCCTGAGACAGCTTTTCCGGGCCATCTGGGAGCGAAAGATCCGCAGGCAATAGCTCTACTTCAACACCAATATTTCTAATTTCCTGCTCAAGCATCTTTGCTTCTGAAGCGCTCCTATTGTAGTGCAGAATGACATTTCTGCCCTTTCTGGCTAACTCAGTGGAGATTGCTCTGCCGAATCCTCCTGATGAACCGGTGACAAGAACAAATCTTTCAGCCATGAGTATGTGATTGCGGCATGGTTAATAGCATTTTTCCATCTGCTATTTTATAGATTGTAGCGATATTTTACACCAATCTTCCATCCTGCATACTGTTCAATATTCAGTTTACCAGAATCATTGAACCTACTCCACCATCTGTATCTACGTTCTGCCCTGTAATTAATGAATCAGTTGCAATATTGTATACTATTTTCCAATGAAAGCAGAAGCATATCTCTCTCCAGAGAGAAGCCTACCATCATATCTTTGGCCATTGCAGCCGTCCTTTTTTATAAATCCGGATGCAACAGCATTTACCCTTATGTTGTAAGTGGCAAACCACCAGGCTAGGGACCTTGTATATAATCGAGCCTTTTCCCGCGGCATAACCGGGATTCGAAAAGTAGTATACATTTCTTGCTTCAGAGATTGCAGCTATCGATCCTCTACTTTTGATCATCAGGCTGCACGCAACCTTAGCCACATTGAAAAATGTCAGGGCGTTGTTATTCATACCTCCATGAATTTTTCACGAGAAAGTTCTGATATGCCTATGACACTAGAAAAAACTCCGGCGCAGCGGACAACCCCATCAATTCCGGCCAGTTTTTCAGTGAGTCCGATAATCGCTTTTTCAGATGCTTCTCAGCTGTCGCCATTCACTCCAAGATAGGAGAATCTCAGCTTGAAAAAGAAAGAAGGGAATGGCAATGATGGCTGCTTCAAACAAGCTTCTGAAGATAATATAGTGGGTCCTTATGGAGAAGAGGGCATACACATCAGGCCCAACAGAACAACCTAGCTCTACCAACTGACTGAGAATGTCGCTTTTGCTACCGAGGGAGTCTTTTGGGAAATAGTCGCATTATCCGCAGTGAGGGTAAAACTCTCGGATAAGATGTACTACAGTAATTTATTTCGGCAAATTGAGGGAGGCTGCTATGGAAAGCAAACGAGCATCAATCCATGGATGCTATTAAGCGTTGACCCTCTTAAAATAGGGGTCATAAAATTCTTCGTCTGTAGAGAGCTTCTACTGTTGATCTCATTACGTCATGATTCTGGAAACCTTTCGAAGGCAGACCACTCGCTAAACATGGCGATAAACATGGCGATATAGGTGTTCACGCAGATAGGCGCCACGATGTACGCGCAGAAAGTGTTGTCAAGCGAGAACATATTGAAGATTAAAAGGCAATTTCAGTCAATCATTTCGGCTGTTGGAAATTCTCAAGCCTTCAGGAGACTTTTTAGCCTCAGACACTTCTCGACATATGGAGAACAGTTTAGTCTGTCGAATGTTTCATACGCGCTGGTTAGGGCCTCATTACTTCTCTCCCAATCATCGTTTTCATGGTAAAATCTTGCGAGTTCGTATGAGAGCTGGGCTCCAAATAATTCGTACCCGGCCGAGATGAAATAATCTCGTGCGTCCTTCATTAGTTCAATTGCACTCTTTACTTCCCCGAATGTTTCCTCATGAAAAGATTCTGCAGCTTTCATATAAGCAGATATCCATTCTTTATCAAACCTCTTTGAAAAGTCATGCAGGGTATCCAGATATCTTTCAGATTTTTCCTTGTCACCCGATAAGCTGCCTGCCACTGATCCGTAATATGACATTTCCACATATCCCTTGAAAACTTCGCTGTTTAGAATCTTCGCTTTAATTTTGTTTAATGTGCCAGCCACATAGTGGAGCGCTTCTTCCAATCTGTTCATCTCTATCAGTGTCATCGCCTTGTATGGTGACGAAAAAGTTATGAACTGGGTGGAAGAAGCCTCGTCAATCTTGTCAAATCCACGCATCGCACTATCCCACTTTCCTCTGTAGGAATCAATAATTGAATTTATAAGTAGCAGAACGAGGCTGACGTGGGTCTGTATGTAACCCTTAAATTGCTCTTCACCTAGAGCGGCCCTAAGCTCATCCCATTTCCCTTCAGGTAGAAGTACTAGTAAAGCCCTTTCAGCGGTTATTACCTGCTTATTGCCCCTCGAGCATAGGTCAAGATTGAATTTCAGACCCTTGTTGAATGACTCTTCCACTAATCTAAGGTCGTGTTTAAGGAAAAAGCACCTGTTGGCATCACTGTCGTAGAAACTGACAGCTGCACCTGTAAGAAACGCATCTTCTGGATTTTCGGAGGTAATTCTCACAATGTAATCTTCAGCTTCCCTGTAAGCTGCAAAAATCTTATCAATATCTTCGTTGCTGGTGATTTCCAGGAGCACCGATGACATTAATCTGAGTGCCTCCGAAAAGAGATCTTCTGTTCCGCTCTTTGCTGCGTAATTTAGAGTTTCATCAACTATTTCCCTGGCTTCTTTAAATTCAGCCCTATACCAGAATGCGTTGGCTATACGCCATCCTAGACTAGTCAGGATATTATTCAATTCTGGCGCTTCTTTATTTTTTCTGAGGAAGTTGACGGCGTAGTCTAGCCAGTACTTCTGCTTCTCATCCTTTCTGCTGCCGATCAGTATGAGACATCTTGCAATCATTTCAGTATCTTTGATGCCTTCAAATATCCTGATTGCCTGCTCGATACTTTCATAGTCGTTTTCCCCTGCGTAGAAGCTGTTGAAGGCCGCATTGTAAAGGAGAATTGCTTTCTGCTCTCTTCCTTCCTCAGATTTGGTATAACCAGGCAGCATATCCATAATTTCAAGCGCTGACCTGTACTGTTTCGCTGCCCGTTCAAACTGGAATGAGGAAGCCCACAGTTCGGCAAGTCTCTTTCCAAACTTCAGCGCATTTTCATAGTCACCAGCCTCCAAGAAGTGATAGGCAAGCTCCTGAAGTGCATCCCGGTCATCATCACCATACAGGGAAAGCATTGCTTGCGCTATTTTCCCATGCAGTTTTTTCTTCCTGAGCATTGATACAGAATCGAAGAAGTAACTGTACACTTGGGGGTTTCCGAAATAGAGTTTGAACTGCCCTGGCCTAGTTTTCCTCTCCATAAGTATCCTGGTCTTCTCCAACTTTTCAATTTCATTGTAGAGGGTGTCGCTATCAATAGAATCCATCAATTTTTCCAGAACATCCATATCAAATTCTTGGCCTATAACGGAAGAAACAGAAAGTATTTCCTTTCCCTTTTCACCTATATTGGATAGTCTCTCCCTTATGATGCCCTTGACTGAGGACGGTATTCCAATTTCATCTATCGGCTTACGGTCCCAGCTCCCCGAGTCCTTCCTGAATATCATCTTCTTCTCTATGAGCAACTTCAGGACCTCCTCAACATACAGGGGATTACCCTTGGTTCTAGAGTATATGAAATTTGTAAACTCGTCCGTAATATTCCTCTTATCCTCGGCTAGTTGCCTAGCTATTAGTTCTGCGGTCTGATCTTTGTCAAGGTTGTGCAGCCGTATTGAAGTAATGCTCCTGTTACCCACAATTTTCTCAAGAATCGGATTTTCCAAATCATCAATGGGAATGGAAGTCATGAGAAGAAACATGTTGATGTTCTTTACATTTTCAAGGAGATAACGGATAATGCCCAATGACGCATAATCGGCATAATTCAAGTCGTCCAGTTCTAGGAGAACTGGCATTTCCTTTCCCATATTTTTCATTATTTCATATATTCCTTCCTGAAATCTTAGAGCTGCTTCATTGGGGTCCTGGGTGGACAGGTCGCTTATTCTGCCAAGTTTCCCTGCAAGATCTGGTAGGACTTTTGCAGCAACGTCTCCATAGTTCCCGCACACTTTGTATATCAATTGCTGTGGTGCCTCAAAGAAGAATTCCCTGAAAACGTCAGACAGGACGTAGTTTGGAGTGGAACTTCTGTTCTCCTTTCCCTTGATCATTATGACCTTCAACCCTCTCAGCAATCCATAGTCGATCAGTTCTTCACACAATCGTGTCTTTCCCTGCCCAGAGTCGCCTATAACCATTGCTGCCTTTCCCTCACCCATAAGGACGGAATCTACGGCTTCCTTGAGCAATGATACTTCCTGGTCAACTCCTATGAGTGAAGAAGTCTGTATCTGGGAACTGGAAGTGTGTACTTTGTTAGGTAAAATGTCATCGGATGACCTTTCAGATATCATTACTCTTTCTGGAACATTCAGTAGACCTTCTATTCCTTTTATAGCGTCTAATAGTTTGCCCGCGTCCTGAAACCTCTCCATAGGGTTCTTTCTAAGAAGCTTCATTACAATGGAATCAAGTTGTTTTGGGATTCTTTCATTTATTGAAGATGGAAGAAGGGGGTAGTCATGAATGTGATTGTAGATGAGTTGAATGCTATCTGTGGCTGAAAACGGCGGAACCCCGGTACACATAAAATATAATACGCACCCAAGGGAATATAGGTCGGACCTGGCATCGACTTTTTTACCAAGAGCGCTTTCTGGTGAAATGTAAGCCGGAGTGCCCACTATGGTTCCTGCGTGGGTAAGGCTGGGCGAGTCGAATGCCTTTGCTAGACCAAAGTCCATTATTTTCGGTGTCCCATCTTTTGTCATCATTATATTTTCCGGCTTTATATCTCGATGAAAAACACCCCTTTCATGAGCGTACTCGAGTGCCTCTGCAACCGATACCGTTATTTTGAGAACCTCATTCACTGACAATCCTTTTTTATTTCTTGCTACGTATTCCAGTAAATTATCTCCATCTACAAACTCCATCACCATGTAAAATCTGTCATCATCTTTCTGCATGTCATAGATTGAAACTATGTTCTGGTGAGACATCTTGGCAGTAGTCTCTGCTTCCCTCCTGATCCTGGAATAGGAATCACCCTCGGTGACATCCCTTTTAATAAGCTTGATTGCTACGACTCTGTTAAGATTGTTATCCAGGCACTTAAACACAATGCCCTTACCCCCTTCTCCTAACTTCTTCAGAATTTTGTATCTTCCATTCTGGAAGCTTTCAGGTGCATCTGAAATGTCTTTCACCTCGATTAACTATCTACTATGTTAATGATCTGAGCCCATTAATTTTGGGCAGACATTCAGTCTTCCAATGAGACATTTTCGTTCAACCTCCTTTTCATCTCGATCCTATTCTTCAAAATTCTCTCTTCATTTCTATTTCTTTCTTCGGGGAATTTGTCCTTGAGATCCCCACTTTCATTCCGTCTTCTTTCAAATTCATCCGGCGACTGGAAAGATATGGATGTGTGAGTCCTTGCCGTGTTGCAGTCAGTAAATGCATATTGCATCAGTTTCCTCGCATTCTCAAATGTTTCCAGGTTGTTAACCCATAAGTAATCAGTCTTGACGGAGTTGTGAAAAGATTCAATATCCCCATCGTCTTCGGGAGTGCGCAGGAGTTTCAAAAGACCCCCTCTGGACTCCCCCTTATATCTTCTAATCTTTATATGTCCTATCTTATAACTGTTTAAATGATAAAGGGAGCACATCAACAGAATCCACCATTTTCTGAAAGAGATGATACCTAATTTTGTTCGCAGGCCTTCCAAAAGCCTTGCTTATGCCTGAATTAATTATAATCATGTATTATTCAAATTGTCTGCAAATTATTAATACCTTGCTTTGATGTTGGATGAATGACCTCTTTTTGAGCATTGGGATGAGTGACACTCTACCGTCACTCTATAACACCGTCAACCATGAATGATAGGTATCTCCAGCCTGTTTATGATCTCTCTTGCCTTCCTCGGTATCTCCGTCATTATCCATTGCCCATCGACGCTGAGCATCTGCACCCTTGATAGATGTTTAGTGGCGTGTTTCAAAACTAAGACACGGATTTCCTGAGATGCCACAACAGCCTCTTCCTCCTTTGCCTCCTGTCCCTTGCATCAGGTATTTCTCTCCTGTTCTCATTCTTACCTGATTGCCTTCTGTAGAGCATCATCCACCTCATTCCCAGTGAATTATGCGCCGGACAGTGCAATCCTCCGTATGTCATTGAAATGCGTCTCTTTTTGTTTCCATGATGCATTTGTTTGTGTGGGAACAAGAACCGCCCTGTTCACCCTTTGCCCTTTTCACTATATCCAGTGTCTAGTGTGCAGGCAGGTTGTCCATTATTGTATATACGATGCTGGGCAGGATAGTGGCGGCGCAGCTCGATGAATGAGAGTATGTTCTTCGAACACTTCCTTCTCCTCAGTCTTCTGAAGAATGTACCGTGATGGTCGATGCGCACAGGAACTGCCTTACCGTTCTTCCTCGTGTATGTTGCAGGGACACAGGCGGTATTTACATGGACCTCGTAGCCTTCCTCCACCTTATGATCTCAGCTATATGGAGGCCATATTGTCGAACGTTATCATAAGGGACGGATCCGCCTGTTCTGTTTCAGACTGTCTGAACCTCTTCCTGCCCCGAAATCACTCATCAGCATCCGTGGTTCAGGTATTTTGTTCGAAAAAGGGACGGTAAGGTTGTGAATCCCACCACCAGTATTTATTCCGATTGAGTGGAATAATGATCTGTCGAGTACAACAATTATTTCACCCCCCTCCCATAACCCCTGTGGCCAAACTCAATGAGACACAAATCCGTTTCATCTGCGACCATATCGTCCACAGGAAAGACTGGTCTGTATCACGTATCGCCATACAGTATGGCGTCACCACAAGGAGGGTGAGGCAGCTGTCCTGTGCTGAAACAGCCTGGCAGGAAGGCATCGGCACCCCACACAGCAGAGGAGAGGAATGCAACAGACACTGTCTGGAACGAAACACGGCTGGGCGCACGCCTCCTGTTCAGGGAGCTGAGGAGGCGCGGATACCGCATACAGCACCACAAACTCAACAGGTACCTGCTCGAAACGGGCAGGACGGTGCC
>JAKAUW010000077.1 GCA_021817455.1 Thermoplasmata archaeon
CTAATATATCGAATGGGTTAACTTGTTGGACATAGGTTGCGGAGGAACTATTCCCATCTGTATCCATTGCTTCTACGGTGACATTGTAATTTCCGGACTTTTTGAAAATATATGATGAACCGATGATTTGAGAACCATTGACAAAGTAGGATAGACTCCCAGAATAGCCTTCCCAGTTAACAGATGTATCAAAAGAAACATTTTGACCAACATAAGATGGAATAGCTGAACTATTTACTGATGTAATAATAGGTTCTGGACCTATGACGACATTCTCTGTGAATGACTTATTTGATGATCCGTAGGCATTTGATGCTTCTACAGTTACTAAGAAAGATCCAACTGAAGTGAACGTATGATCAAGTGTTGTTGGAACAGGATTTTTGCCATATGGGCCACTGTTATATGAAGCAATGAGTGTGCCGTTGACATACCATGCAATGCCGTGAATAAGTGTGCCAAAATCAACTGATGCGGAAAGTTGAACAGTCTGAGAATCAATAGATGGATTGGGATTTCCACCTACTGAGCTGATCACCGGGGAAGGACCAGTAACAACTATGTTACTCTTAGCCTGAACTTGGTTTGATTCTATGTTTCTTACACTAATGTTGAAGACTATACCTAAACCAGCAACAACAATTATTAAAGCAGCAAAACTCGCAATCAATATTGTATACTTATTAGAAGTCATAAAAAAATTAATTTATTATTATATATATACTTTGTCATGTAGTTCATATCAGCCCTAAAGTTGACCCATCATTGAATGAATTCACTCATTTATCTTGTAGTAAGATTTAGTATGTACACCTTTACCTCTGGTAATTCTCTGCAGCAAACCATTTTTGTGCATTTCTAACAGAATTTTCGATAATCTTTGGGGAGATAAACTAACTCCTCTCCTTGATATTTTATCAGACAGAGTAGATGCATGAAAGAAAAAGTTTGGGTACTTGCTAAAGTAGTCGAGTATTATCAACCATTCCTCTGGAAAGATCTGTTCTATCTTAATTCTATTCACTCTCCAAATTTCCTGAACTTCAGAATATCTAACACCGTTGTCCTGACTTCATAACTGAGGATCTTCAGTTCATCACTGGTAAAATCTCCCTTAACTATTATTGAAAGACCTGATTTTTCGTATAATGTTAAGGTAGTCAATTAACCACCCTGTTCCCGATATATTCAGTAAGGTTCTCCGCACCTTGACGATGAGAAATTTCAAGCATTCCAATTATCATGGCTATTCTTGCCTGTTCCCTGTATGATCGGCCGGTTTCCTTTCCTCTCTTCCTGATTGCCATTGATAAAATTCTCGGAATCAGTAAAAATAGCAGCCTCATGGAGAAATCACCTTCTCTTTCAGCCTGCCCGATTCGATGGCTTTCAGAATATTCGCTATCCTCAATTGCGAATATGGCCTGACAATCCATTCGCCTGGCTGTATGGGACACCGCTTCCCGGAGAATGACTTATCAGCTCTGTTGCCTTCCTTGGTTATTCTAATGAAGATTTTCCAGTCTCTGTCCAGGTTATACCTGCGTTCTACTTCTTTCACGAATTCATCAGGATATCTCTGTGCCAGATCCATCCAGTTTTCAGAAAATGAAAATAGAGACATCAATTCAATTTCCTCCCTTGTATGGTTTCTCTATCCTGGTCTTGGCTTCATCCACTGTTATCTCAGGAGGATTCTGGTAGAATGGCATCATTTTCTGTTTGGTTTCCCTTTTAACGTTGTCTGAAAGGATCCTTGGAGAGAACTGTTTGAAGAAATCTGTTGGTGCTTCAGAGATATTCTGATTGTATAGGAATTCCTTTTGAAATTGCTCATAATCGATTCTTAGGAAATATCTCTCAATCAGATCACTTTCAGATGGTACCAGCCATGTTTCAGGTTCACTTGGAATTAGCATATTGTTCTTCCCAATGTGCTTCCTTAGAATTCTGAAGGTGCTGTTTGTTGCTTTTTCTGTTAACCTGAAGCCTTGAGGTGTCTCTTCTACCTCATAGGCATGAATTCTCTTCTCAGCCATAAATTGTTTAACAATTGGAATCGGATCGATGGGATCTCTCTTCAGCACTCTAAAAATCCCTGATTGAACTAAAGACCTGAGATACCAGGCATGGCAGTCTGTTTCCAGGCTGATATCTAACCTTATTCTTGCTTTGTCTTCTACTCTGGCCTTAACGGATTTCCATTCGCTTTCCAGGATTGACAGTTTTTGCCTTGTTTCGAATATATCATTGTCCAGTTGGTGCAGTCTTGCTTCATCTGATGTTTGACTTTTGAGGGCCCAGAGAGATCTATTGACATAACCAGAGACATTGAAATGTGGTCCAAGCTCATCTATGAAGTCTTCCACTTCAGAATCTATTGTAATCTGGAGCCTACCTTTCCTCTTCATTCCTTCAGGTGGTCTCCCTGGTTTTGAATTCTTCTTGCTCATAACCGGGAGACCTCCGTTTCCTTTCTATGATCAGAGAAGAGAGAAGAAAGAAAAGAAAATGAATAATTAAATAAGTACAATAAGTAGCTATTTAATTGTCTGAAAAGTGCTGTAATACTGAATTTCTGAACGTGCTCCATTTGCAATTTAGTGTGTATAGAATTCGGTAGGAGAATCTCTGACTGGTTCTGTGGATATTTCGTGTATGGTGGAATTATGTGTGTATAAAATTCTGGAGATTCGGAAGCGATAAGGATCATTGCCTGAACCTCCTGTTTTTATGATTCCCTGAATGGTTGGAATTCTTTATGCGCTGCTTTTGAACGTATTTCTCTCTCTGTATTCTCTGTTCAGGATCCGGAAAGAATGTAGTTTTGATATCAAGGGTCAAAGGATTCTTGCTTACAATGATGCAATCTTCCTGGTGCCTTGATTGCCAGATGGATAATTGCCTCTCAGCTTCTGGGAGATCGTATTCAACTATGCCCATTACTTCAGGACTGTTTGCGGAAAGTGAGTATATCCTTCCAACCAGGATGACCCCGGTGATCTCCTGTTGAATCCTGTTATCCTGGATGGAGATCATTCAATGGCCTCCAGAACTTCTCTATACACAATTGGAAATCTTCCAAATTCTATCTTGAATTCTTTAGCGAGTTCCTTGGCTGTATCGGTACCAATGCCTTCCTTGACACAGCTATTTAAGAAAGAATCTGGAATCATTAAGGATAGCATGGAACTGCTACCTCCAGGTTCATATTGTTAGGGTAAAAAATCTCTGAAAAACCCCTAATCTCAACGGTCCCATCATATTCATGTTCAGTCCCGAGAATTATTTGAACATTCATGTTCGAATCCACACTTTTACCCTCTAGTCGAAAAAAAGTCCCCAGGTGCTCTGACGTGTGCTTCGCCACCTCTCTTTCTCTCAGGTGAGTATAGACCTGCGTGGAGGAAAGGGACCGATGGCCCAAATGGATTTGAACCTCGCGGATGTCAAGCCTCTGTCCCCTGGAATCCCTTTTTAACAGGGTCGTGGCACACCAGTGCCTTGCAGCATGTGCATGGAATTTTGGCACTCCCGACTCCCTTGCAATGGATTTGACCATGTTCCTGGCATAGTTGTAATTCAGTCTTCCCACAGTGGTCGTGAAGAGGGCTTCCCTGTCAGTCTGGGACCGGTATTTGTCGATGTATTCATTCAACCTTTCAGTCACCGACGGCGGAAGACCTATGACTCTGGGAGCTTCTCCCTTCTCGCTTAAGACAGAGAGGAGATTGCCGTCGAGATCCGAGAGATTGAGCTTGATGAGCTCCCCTATCCTCAACCCACCCGCAAAGAGAACATCAATTACGCACCTGTTCCTGGCTGAGATTGCACGATCCCCTGACCGGGTTGCGGTTTCCCTTATCCGGCAAACCTCATCATCCGTGGGTATCCACGGTTCCGCCCTGGCAGATTGCTTGAACCTCGGAATGGTCATGGGCTGGCCGAGAAACCTTGCCCATGCCTCAATGTCGTAAATGACATGGTTCAGGGTCTGTGGTTTCACCCCTCTTTCAGATTCGTTGACCAGCTCATCAAGGATGATCTCCATGTTCTCCTTTGGCGAGAGCATGTTGCAGATCTCTCCGAATCTCCTGATTGTCCTTACCTGCTTGGGGACCGTGGATGTTGAATGGTATCCGCCGTAAGTCCTTGCCCAAAGCCTGAACTCCAGGAGCTTCCTTTCCAGTTCCTGGTTCTTCCTTTCTCTCAATCTGGGGGACATTTAGGCCCCCCTTTCCTTATATTTCGCTTCGTACTCCAATTTCTTCACTCCCATACTTGAATTTATGGTACAGGTTCCAAAGAAGAGGCCGCCTGGAGGGAATCCCTCCAGCCCCATTCCCTGGTTTGCCTGATTTCTGGCTTTCACTCCTCCCGCGTCTATTCTTACGAGTTCCCCGGCAGGATCGAATGCAAAATCCCGGCACTCCTCCGGAAGACTGCGGAAATATTCTGGTCGGTCAATGAACCCGTTCTCCTGCAATTGAAAACTACAGGATACTGCACCTGGCCCAAACGAATGCTCCAGGCGCTTCTTGGAATCTCTTCCCATTAGCGGACCGCCAAAAGTGGTGAGCCCCAGCCGGTCTTTCGCCGGGAAAATTTTATAAGTTGAATCGTGTAGTAAATGATGGCGAGCTCCTCTGCGTAACAAGAATAAGGTAAAATTGTCCACGTCACAGCTTGGAACAAGACTTGAAAAAGCTCTTAGGTTATGTTCCAAAATTACTTCGTATTCATTGGCAGCGTTCCTGCTGTACATGGTCATTGGTTCTCCCCTAGATGTTTCCCTCAAGGTTCCGATAAGCGGACCCTTTATTTGGCCGGCCATAGTTCTCTTTTTCATCTTTGTCGCCACCTTAGTCCCCGGAATCCTGTGGTGGAAACTCGGCTCCAAATTCGCAAGATCTGTTCTCGATAAAGAAGTAGAACAATTGTGAGAAGACCAGCCCCCATGGCCAATTCGGCAAGGATGAAATGCCAGATCGGACCTGTGTACATCCAGCCGAGCAGAGCATTAACTGCTGAAGCTGGTATCCACAGTATAGCGTTCAGAAACAATACAGATGAACTTTGGAGCGCAAGAAGAAAACCTCCCGAGGCTTTCCCAAGAAGACCGTTGTTGTGAACCCGCAAAACGTTTTTATCACATTTATCCCTAAACTCATGATATATATGCGAAGGGACAGAAAAGCCAGGAGAAAGAACGCCGTCAGGGCTGTTGTCAACGGCGCTGAAGCTGTTGGGGACGCCTATTCCGGAAATGACTTTGGTGCCGTTGTTAAGGGCGCTGAGGCCGGGTACTACGCCTACAAGACTATCAAGGTGAATCCTTCCACGAGAACCGTCAATGGAAAAAGGGTCAAGGTAAAAGGTTACTCCAGGAGACAGCGAGTCCGCCCCGGGAGAAGATGAGTCGCCTTCAGTCACCTCTGTGACCACTATTTCGTCCACCATCCTGTGGATTTCATCATCGGAAAAGTGGCACTTCATCTGGAACAGGATTTCGTTGAATATCCTGGAGATTGCGACCTCCCGTTTCTCATCCGTTTCAATCTTAACAGTGAACTGCTTCCCATTCACTTCCGTAGAAAAGGAAGTTTCCGGAAGTCCTTCTCTGCTCAGAAAAGAGCGTCTGCTGGATTCAAACCGCCTGGCATCCTCATCTGAGAAAAAAGATCCTCTTTCCGTGTATGTGCAGTTTGCTCTGGACCCATTGTACCTGAACGTGAAACTGAACTCATCGGGAACGATAAATTCATCCAGCTTCACAAAACCAGCTGTGGCTCTCATTCCGCAGCCCCCTGTTCCTTAACAGAAATGCATTTCAGGGCAGGTTCCCTGCATTCAGAGATCGAGTGACCACATTTCACGCAGATTGAGCCATTGTCCCCGAAGTAATGCTCATTGGATTCGTAGAACTTCCTCATTGATTTGCTGTTATTCATTGATTCACCCCCGATTCTTTCCTGTAGGATGGGCAGCTGCACTGATAACAGAACTGTCCGTTGAACCGGTGTTCTGCCTTAATGTGCCAACAATGCAGTATGCAGAGATCATCGCCCATAGTATCAACAGGGCAAGTTGCACGTAAAACATTCAATCAACGGACTGATTTACATGGGAGCAGATTCAGAATAAGGCCTTCCACCAATTCGTATTTTCATAAAACTTAGTTGAAATGAAGGTAAGAAGGTGTGTCTAAGAGCTCCAGATAGGGACGATTAACATTCCTTAATTGTAATAATAGGTTCATGATGGAGGAGAGCACTGTCCAATTCCATCAGTGCTCATAGAGAACGTAATGCAAAGCAACGTAATCCTCCGTGACAGCGATGTCAAAACCGTACATAGTGAATTTCCCGGTTTCAATATCAATTGATTTAACTGCAATGTACTTTCCAATCAGGGGATCAAGGATCTTTTCTCCCAAGGACAAGTTCTGGGCAGTTACCCATCCAGTACTGGTCCAGACCTCTTGGCCTCTGGATATATTGAGTTCCCCGTTTATTAAATAAGCCACTGTTCTATTATCACTCTGCGTGCCAAGAACTTTCTCAACCTGCAGAGACCTGGATGTTGTGCTATAGGTCATAATATCCATACCGGCAGAAACCTTGATTGCTAAGGCATAGGTTCCATTTGCAAGGAGGATCTTTGTGTTTCCACTCACGGAATTAAGTGCCTTAAAAGCTATGTTGTAATTTGCGTTTCCACCGTTCACGGAAACTGTCCCGCTAGAGGGGGAACCGTAATAAGCCTGCCCATTTTGTCCCGTGGGAGGAATGGAAAACGAGAAATAGCCATTAGGTTCGCTGAAGGATATTGAACTTGGTGCATTTGTAGATTTTAGCACTCCCGCAAGTTTAGCAGACCAAGTTGTGCCACTGGAAAGGCCGCTTTCAGAGAAAGTCACCGTATAATACGCAGTTGGCGTAAACGTTATGACGACACTCACGCTTGAACTTCCAACGCTTACCGTACCACCGGAAGGACTCGCTGAATATCCCGATGGAACTCCCACGCTGTATGAGTAAGTCCCGGGAAACTCATGGAATGAGATCGAGGATGAAGTGGTAGATTCTGTGGCACCATTCAAGTTTACCGACCAGGACAGTCCATTCGCACCATTGGACGTGAAATTCACATAATATGTAGGGAAATTGAGATCAGAGGCTTGATAACTGCCCGATAAGCCAGTTTCGGTCCCTATGGAATAGGAGGGTGGAACCCCATTAGGGAAACCTGGCGATGCAGATATCCAGCCTATGTTATCATACGCCTGTCCTGCCCCGCCTGTCTGTATCCACGAAGCAATACTGAATGGCACTGGTGAAATAGTGGTGTCCGTCGAATTCCCGGTTTGTGCGCCGTTGTACAGGGTTGCCAAGGTTTCTCCGCCTACGTTGGCGAACGGCTGCCACTGCAATCCGTAATATCCAGGGTATGTCCATGTGTTCGTTATCACCGCACCATTATATGTGCCCGGGCTCCCAACAAAAGAACTGACTGAGCCTGTGTCGCCAATCACATATGAACTTTCCAGCCCCCCGTCGCTGCCGACCTGAGTGCCTCCTACCCAAACCGTGGTCGTGCTGGCGGCAAGAGGATAGATCCCGGGCGCCCCGCTCTGCACTGTAACTCCCTGCAAGTAACCCTGTACATAGGTATTGGAAGGGAACCATTGCTTCGACTCAACGTACGCATGATTGTAGTTTATCTCGCCAAAAAGCTTCAATCCATTGTTCACTGTCACGGAGGAAGAACCCGTAACTCCTGAAATCCATTTCGAGCTGAGAGAGCTTCCGGCAAAATTGTCGTAGAAATGGAAAATATTGGCGCCATTATCGTATTGTCCATAGGCGGCGGAGAGCTGCGGGGCTTCTCCCTCGTTGCCGTTGCTGCTAAGTAAGTTGATCGATGGGCTGGTGATTCCCATATAGATTGTGGCAGACCCGCCCTCCACCAGTCCAAACGGCATCTTCAGCCAGTATACTGTATTAGTGGCAGTGTTGCTGTTTCCGGATTCAATCCAGCTTGGTATTACTGTCCCCCCAACTGTGAACCATTCCACGTTTTGCAAATTAGGCGCCAGGTAACTGGAGTAACTATTACTGTCTACTGTAACAGGCTGGTCATAGGTATTGTTTGTGGCATAGTACTGCTGCGTATTCTCGATCGTAACAGGTACGTAGTACAGCACATCCGACGGTGCGACTATTTCTCCCGTATTCAGGCTGGACACATCAACCGTGGTGCTCTGCGTTAAGCCTTCATAGGATGTGGATATTGTATATGTTCCTGTCTTGACTATGTCGTTAAACTGGTAATAACCGCTGGCATCTGTGACTGCAGTACTCTCATATTTGCCCAAACTGGCAGTCACCGTTGCCCCGGCAATTGGACTCCCATTTGATAGTATCACCTTCCCACCGAGAGAAGTTGCATTCACGCAGATATTGGCATTCTGCCATTGAGGTATGTTATAACCGCCAGGAGGCCCTGTTGTCAGTGACGTATCCGTTGAGTTAACGTATCCGTACGGAGTTACATAAGTTCCCCATACACTATAAACAGTATTAGGCGCGGCGAAAAACCTGTAGCTGCCATCCCTTTGCGGCGCGACCTGATAAATAGTGTTGTATATGGTGGAACCTTGGACCACGCTTTGTTCTATATTGATATAGGTATTTGTAGGATCGGCCGTTTTATAGCTTCCAAAGTTAAGGGATATTTTACCGGCAATCTCTGCTGCCGGCATTGCTGAGAAATTATAGTTGCTTATTGCCCCCTGATAAAGATCGCCAGCTGCCGATCCAACCAAATTATCAGCATAAAGTCTGAAGTTTATGAGATTATTGAAGTCGGTATAAGGAATGGTAACTTCGATCCTTGCACCTGCGGAATAGACGTCTTGATTAATCCCCGGATTGTTGGAATTGTGGATTGACCCATTGACTATGGCGTAATTATCGTACAATGTGGAATTCCCGCTTAGCTGGGTCGCCGGAGCAGAAAATGCACCAGTGTACCCACCCCACAAATCGTAAGCTGTTACAGCTGGGATAAGAACTATCTCCGTACCAGTGATGAAGCCCAAAGTATCTATTCAACCTAGAGCCAGGGACCTAATCACTGCACTGTTAGTTGAGCCTGAATCGAGTGATCCAGTTGTATTTATTCCCCAGTTATATTTATTTTGATATGTCTCAAACACATTTGAGGGCGCGTTACTTGTAATGAGGCCGAGTTGAATCACCCCTTGACCGCCACCTACATAGCCCTTCTCCGCACCTGAACCGGCAATTGGGATTTCGACATTCAGTTGATTATAGTTGCTATCATAGTACTCATGAAGGCCGCCCTGGCCCGTAGCTGCGATAACTGCGTTGTATATATCAAGTGCATTTCCACTACTTTGTTGCACAGTACCTTCATACCCACTCGGCAAAGAGTAAGGGCTTTCCGTGTAGTTGGGATTACCAGAAGTTATAGCGTACGACATATACACAGTTTGATTTCCATTATAGCCTGCCCAATCCTTGTGGATTGTATTTACAAATGTGTAACCTGAGGTTTGTCCTCTCGCTACTGAAGGCAACACAATCGTTAGTATTAGGATGAGAGAAATCAGAATGACCACTTTGGAAATGCTTTTTTGGCTTGCTACACTGTTATCATTTTGCATCATAATAGTTGCTCCACTGATTAAGTATCTTGAATCAATAGATTGATTGTTGAATGAACCGGCTCGCTCAATCCGTTCAAGGAAGCCACAAATTCAAGCTGGTCTGTGCCGCTAGTTCCCCCTACTAAGGGCATGTCAACCTCAAATTCTATTGTAAACAGGAAATGATACATATCATGGGAAGAAGAAACGAGAAAATTCTCCAAACCTATGTTCAAAGTGGTATTTTCTACTCCAACAAACGAATATCCCTTATAGAAGTTGAAGGAAATATTGCTTTCCATGGGGCCAGACACATTGGGCCAATATGATGGTTGTCCTAGGGTATTTAGTGAAAGCATTGTATATGCATCTGGAGTACCATTTCCATTGTAGACTTTGGAAGCTCCGAGGTAAAGCGAAATTCCTGAAGGGTGTAGGTTCGGAGACAATGTTCCTCTTATCTGAATGCCAAGGGATGCAACAATCTGCCCATAATTTGCGTCATAAAAAACACCCCCATACAAAGAATTCATAAAAGTAGATTTTGAACCATTTTTCTCTTGCATGGCTGACAAAGAGGAAAAGTTGTAAGAATGCACATTGGTCCCCGTACTTTCATAATTTACAAAATTTCCGGAAATCGTTGCATTTGTGGTTGTGTCCCTAACGGTTAAGGGAACTTTGACACAAATCAACTGGTAAGAAACTACAGACGATATAATCAGGGCAATGACTAAGCCAATTGCAAGGTATTTTATAAGTCTGCGTTTGTTCCCTTCCATCTACATTGAATATACTGTGTCATCATTTATAAATTTATTGTGATTAAATTTTAAACGGCTATTTTCTGGAACTGTGTTGCATAACTAATGCAATAATTCTTCTTGAAAATAGGATGGGTGTTGTTTGTGCAAGACAACAACCCAATAGTTCAGGGAAAGAGGGATAATAAAAGGATATGGTCCCTCTACAACGAATCGCTTGTCAGACGCATGAAAGATATCCTTGACCTCAAGGATATTGGGGATTACAGGCATGATCTGAAGTATCAGAGCCGGGGGAAGAAGGGAAGACCCTTTATTCTTCCGGATAAGATCATTGAGATCCTGGCAAGGATCAGGGCGGTCTTCAATGCATCATTCAGATCCCTGGTATCCTATCTGAGAATATTCCAAGAGATTCTTGGAGTGCCAAGAATCTCCTACACATCAATATTCAGAAGAATAAGGGGGATCAAAGTGCCTGAGATCATGAATCCATCCTCTTCTGTTGCAATAGATTCTACAGGTTTCAAGACCACCATCAGAGGTGACTGGATGTCCAACAAATGGGCAAAGAAGAGGAAGGGATGGATCAAGCTTCATGTCTCGGCAGACACAGAGAGGATCATGGCATCCCGGATATCGCTGACAGCAGAGCACAGCCATGATGCCACTCAGTTCGGTAAACTTATCACTGGATCGGAACAAAGGGTATTCGCAGACAAGGCATATGATTCCAGGAGCATCTTCAATTTATTGAGGAATAATGACAGCGAGGCCATTATTCCCCTGAGGAAGAACTTCAGCACCTTATCAAGAGCATCTCCTCTCAGGGGTAAAACAGCAAGGGAGATCAGGAAGCTTGGGGAAGAGGAATGGAAGCGTGTCCATGAATATGGAAAGAGATGGACGGTGGAGATATATTTCTCAGGCCTTAAGCGGGTAATGGGCGAGATCATCAGGGCGAAAAGAACGGATTACATGATCCAGGAAGTCGGACTGAAGGTGCTCTATTACAACATCATGAGAGAAAATACAAGAGCATATGGGTAGTTGCGCAACACAGTTATTTTCTGGGACAAATTTAAATAACCCAACATTTAGGAGAGGAGTTAGCTTATTGGAAAATCGGAAGTCCTGTTCCTATGGTTAACTTGGAGTCTACGCCTTTCCTAATATATCGAGAAATTTTATAATAAAGTCCGCCCGATAGAATTTGGGTTAAGGGATGAATTTGATGATTACTTTTACAGCGGTGATGATGCCAAGGAACAGCCCAATCAGGACGAGGATCCCAAGAACTGCACCGAACAGGCCAAGGGAGCTTACCGCGATAACTCCGGTTTGGATAATTGAATTATATGCAACAGCTATGGCATTGAATACAGTGCCCAAAACCGTCAGGAACGCTGCGACAGCATCCTTGACGAAGCCTTCAACAGTGGAAAGTGCTGCGTTCCCAAGCCACCTTGCTATGTTCCCGACTGTGTCATTGTAAATTGTGCTTGGGCCCACCCAGAAGGTTGCTACGATTGAGGACCAGAATGCAGAAACAATTGACCAGCCTGACAACAGGCATCACTCCAGGAAGCTGTTGATCGTCGTGGTGATCAATAGCATCACGTATACAGCCATCACCAGTATCCCAATGGTGAGGATCAGGAAAATAGGCATCAGCATCCCAAAAGAAAGCAGTCCGTGCGCATATGAAATCAGGACCTGCTGTATTGCATTTCCTGTATCGGAGAATATGGTGTCGGCGAATGAACCGTAAATTGCTAAAACTGAACCAAAAAAATAAAGAAAAATTTGGGAAATGAAGGTTAAGGTATCCAATTAGACATCCTCTACTTCTTCCGCTACGTCCTTTTCACCTGCATAGAGAGCCATGAACATCTGAAGCACGAAGAAAGTCATTGCCAGGATCGCAACCATGACCAGAGGGGCAAAAATGCCCGTCTGGGAAACTACAGCGAATCCCCAGCCCTGAAATACTTCAGTGAATGATGTTCCGATCCCGCCCAGGATATCTGAAATCAGGCCTTCGATGCCTTTCAGGATCGAGTTGCCGAACCCGATGGCCATCTGGTAAAGGCTCTGCCAGATATTGGAACCGTTAATTCCTGTGCTATTGGAAGAGGTAGACGATGCCTGCACTATCACTGAAAGGTGGACCTCCACCAGCTGTGGTGTGGCTCCCTGTGTTTGCATTCCTGCAGTGCCCATTCCCGCAACCCCGAAGGTTACAAGGAGGAGCAGTGCAATTGGGATCAGGGCCATCGTCAACCTTTTCAAGACCTTCAGCTCCCTGCTGCCTTTTTAGAAGAGACAATGTACGTCGAGTTGTGATTCCACACTGCCGAAATCAACAGGACAAAGAACAGCACCAGTACCGTCACCAGGAAGAACATGGCAAGGTAATTGCCGTGCGCAACCGGAACCAGTACATACTGTCCAAAGTAGAACTCCTGACCAAGAAATCCTCCAAGGAAGCCTCCTATGATCAGGGCTGCAAAGAACCTTATCACCAGTGACAAGAATCCTGCTCCAGGAGGGGTGTACATCTCAATGACTGCCCAGAAAAAGGCAAACACGAGAAGCCCGAACCCCATGGAGCCCTGTGAGACAACGTAAGCGTGGTTCAGGAACTCGACTTGAGGCGGAAGCAGGATTATGCCTATCATTCCCAGGGCGATGATGCCTCCGAAAAGAAGGGCAAATGCGTCCAGTCTTCCGTTCCTCAACTTATATTTCTGAACCTTTGACATTGCCTCGACCTCTATCTCTTTCTCTTCTTTGCTGACCAGGTGAAGCCTTTCACGCCCTTCGCCTTTTTGCCGTTGGCACTGTCTACCTGCCTGTCGTGGGTCGTGATGTCGTACTTGTCGGGTCTCTCTTTCTTTCCGTCGTTGACCTCGATCCAGTACTCATCCATCCCCTTGGACATGTTTTTCCTGCCAGCGGCTCCTACTGAAAATCTCTTCATTCAGATCACCTACTTCTTGTGCAGGACGATTCTTGTGCCGTCCGCAGCAATTACTTCCCTGGACTCGCCTTTCTTCATTTTTGTCCAGGTACTCCCCTTAGCCAGCTTTCCATTCTGTGAGTCGATTTCCCTCAGCTTTGATCCTTCCCGGCCTTTGTAGTCGGCCTGAAGTGCCTGGGAAATTGCCTCGTCAGTCGCTTTTGAGAATTTGTGATATCCCATACTTATTTCACTCCTAACTTTCTATTCCTTACTTGCTCGATCTCTTCTTCCGGCTCTCCGGAAATGCTTCCTGCTTCACCTTTGAGACGGTGAGCCTGAAGAAAGGCAGAATTATGATTGTCAGAGCTAACAGTCCAATTCCGCCTCCAACGTATCCTATGTCCTCACCAATCTGGTAGAGATCAGAGGACGAGGATGCTCCATACACATAATTGTGCACTGTGAATGCAGTATCAGGTGCCTGGCTGAATTTCAGGACAACAAAGATGTTGCTGCTCTGATTTCCCGTCAGCATCATGGCCTGTACATCCATAGTGGCAGTGAACCCTGCTGTGCTGTTCCCGGTAATGTTCCCCTGCACCATTGCGGTGAGGTTTACATTGTCGCCTGAAGCGGAACCGTACTCAAGCGTTGCCGATGAGAGGTTTGCAGCTCCCGTAATGTTCTCAACGAACTGAGAAACACTGTAGGAGTTGAGGTTTCCGACTGTCAGGTTGGTTTCCAGAACCATTGTGGCTGGGTACACTGTCTTGGAAGTCGTGGTGTTGTTCACGCCTGCAACTGTCACAGTATACGACGGGGTCACAGTTGTCGTCCCATTCACCGATGCAAGCACCAGTGGGTGGTACGAACTGTTGCCCTGGCCATATGCATAGTCAACTGCAGACTGGTTGGTCAACACCAGGTGGCTGGCATTTCCGGAGAGAAAAGTCATTCCAGAGACTGACGCAGGTACTACGCCAACCGCTACAATGACCGCGAGAAGAGCAACGTAAGCAATCCGTTTTGCTCTCGGATCTATCTTCGTCTTAGGTCCTTTCGCTTTTGCCATTAAGGCTTTCCTCCAGTACAAAGAATGAAGTCATTTGCTGATATAGTTGCTTATAGAATTTTAAGCGTAAAAATCAACTGGAGATGTCGGAATCTCCTTTGTCACGAGAAAAAATTGATTAGTATCTTGTGAGTTATTCTCCAAAGCGTGGGCATCTGATAATAGAGGAATATAGGGCCCAATAGAACGGATAGTAACCCAGATTTCAAATTCAAAAGACTAGGAACTTCTCAATTAAGCAAGAATACGTTTAAAGACTCAGAGAGAAATAATGAAAGTAGCATGCCTCACGTATGACTATTGTAAAAATCACCAGTTGCCATTATGCTTCATGTTCAATACTCCTAAAGACTCCAAAAACAAATATCATAACAATATCTGCTAAATAGATATACTGAAAATATGCAAATATTCCAAAAACCAAAGCCCAAGAAATAAAAAAGCTTGCCATCAAGAACGACAACGGGGGCACAAATGCTGGTCTAGCCACAATAGAATAGAAAAATAGAGGTACTACGGATAACGCATAGACAAAATAAAATAGAAACCATCCGAATTCTGTAGGGCTGTTCCCTGCAACAGAGCTATAGCTCAAGTTCAAAAGATAAAAACTAAAAAAAAGTAAGACGATAGATAATATGGCCTGAACTTTATAAGCATGGTACATACGGACTTCACTCATATTGAGTTATATATTCTGTTAGGCTTATAGCAGTTCCGCTCCCGACCGAGTGATCGTACAGAGTAACGTCTGCCCAAAGCGAATAGGGACATCCCATTATGTCCAAGCATGTGGCTTGGTTAGATGCGTATATTGTGTCGTGAACATATACTGTCGCAACGCCAGAATTATACACAGTTATCTGAATTTCAGGAAATACATCCCAAGTGTCGTATCCATCCCAAGGAAAAACACCTTCGAAATGTGCACTTTCTGTGAAAGTGTAAGAAGTAGAGGTGCTTGAACTACTTTGACTTTGGGAAATCAGTCCCCAGTCGTAAATTGTCGCATCAGCCACTGCATTGTAACTGTCTGTGTGGCTTACCACTGTTCCGCCAGGTCCAGTGAAAGTGACAAACAGTTGAGCTGCGATATAATACAGATTAAAATTAACTGAAGGTAGGTCCTTTTCTTGCAAATTAGCTGATGCAGAGTAAGTCACCACGGTACTACCGCCGCCACCACAGGGACAAGCAGTGCACCCGGGTCCTGCAACACAAAGTGGTGATAGAATGGCAAAGTCAGTACTAGATGGCTGAGAGGCAATAGGTGTTACAGTCGGGTCAATGGAATAAGTTGAATTCGGTTCAAGGCTGAAAGAATCAAAGGAGAGGGACAGAATGTTGATGGAAGGGGTGGCTATGAGAGTTCCTGGACTGGAAAGCAGATGAATTTCATCAATCCAGGAAACACCAAGTTCAGTGGCAATTTCACCTAAATTAGTATAACCATTTTTCATTGTATATTCAAGAATCCTCTTATCAGTCACGTCTAAGTGTTCTTCAGTGTTCATAACTTTCACTCTCATTCTAATTTGGTTGAATTATTTCCAATTCCCATATGAATTTCCAAAACTAATTTCAAGTTATGCTTTTCAAACGACTTGGAAAATGAGTCTAACGCGTTATAAAACAGCTCCAGCGAATAAATAATTTATTCAGGCAATCATTTTTACATTAAGAGACCCTAAGACTTGTAGAGAAAAACCATTAGAATTTGGTTTAATATGCAAGATAAATAATTATACTGGAAATTATTAGAAAAAATACGGTCCAATAGAGAATCTGTTGCTTTGTGTTGCTAACAAACCACCCCATTATGGATCTATTCTGACCTATAAATCCCAGAATCAACATGGGTCCGATCAGCACTGCAACGAATGAAACAAGAAGATACAAGGCAGCATTGACAAGAATGTCGGAAGGGATTAACAATGCAACAATGACTGCTGGAAAACTTTCAATTACATAGATTAACCAGACAGATTCCTTCCTTATTCTCATAGACTCGGCGAGTCCCCAGGCACTTGCAAGTGATATTACCACCAGGGCAACGAAACTGGCAGAGATAAGGCCAATCCCAAATAGCATCAATGAGAATTTCCCGGCAATCGGTGTGAGTACTGCCCCGAGGTTTTCTGCCGTGGCAAATGCGCCTGAATTGCCTGCATTCTTTACTCCGCTGAATGTCATCTCGATAATTATCATGAGGACCTCTGTAACAACAGCCCCAACAAGTGTTTCCTTTCTCATGATGCTAAGAGATTTTCTTTTTTCATGTAAGGACTCCCCTAAGTTTAGCTCCCTGGCTTTGATGCCTGTAGCTGAAGCCTGGAAAAATAACATGAAAGGCATAACTACGGCCCCGACGTTAGCTGCCAGGAGAAAGAAAAACACCCGATTGTTCAGGAACATAAATGGATCTGAAAGTGGTGAGTTGATAGGCTGGAATCCGCGCAAAATCAGGGTCATTGCAAAGCTGACAAGCAAAATAAGACTTACCACTATGAGGGGCCTCTCCGCTTTGACATATTTTCTCTTGGTGACAATTAGTATATGAATGACATAAATCACAGGTATTGTCATGAAAAGGGATAAGCCGATAATTTCAAGTCCAACCGCAATACCAATATATTCAATCACATAAGTTACTACGTCTGTAATTGCCATTGGCAGGGTCATCAAGATGGAAATCTTTCCGCCATAATTGTCCCTGATAACACTTCCAAGGCCCTTTCTCGTGGCAATGCTGATTCTGCCTGCTAGTTCCTGCACTATATATAGTGGAACGGTTAACACGATGAAAAGCCATATTAGCCCGTAACCGTATAGCGCCCCGGTTTGGGCTCCACTTATGATGCATGCTGCATCAACATCAGCCATCATGACAAGCCAGGCGGGCCCGAATTGCCTGAAGAATCCATTGCCTTTGTATATACTTCTATGAGAATTTTTCAGGTTAACAGAACCAGGCAAAATCATAAGCAAACCTCATGGCCAATATCCATGAATTAGGTTTACCTAAAAAGTTTTTCTACAGAGTGTTTATTTTCTAATCTACAGTGTTAATAAAATAATAATTGTGATGCAATATGGTTAGTTTATCATGCGTTTTTAAAACTAATTTCAACTGAAAATAAATAAGGTTCAGTAAGCATTTCCATTAACATGGCAGACATTAGTCTTCCAAAAGCAGCTATTTCCTGGAGTTCTGGGAAAGACTCCTCGATGGCACTTTACAAAATACTGAAGAGAGGGGAAGTCCAGCCAGTTACTCTATTGACTACCGTTAACGTGGATTATGACAGGGTCTCAATGCACGGGGTGAGAGAAGAACTTCTTCTAAAGCAGGCAGAAAACTGCGGACTGCCATTATTGAAAGTGGAGATTCCCAGAGACAGCAGTAATCAGATTTACCAAACCGCAATGAAGGAGGCCATTAGAAAACTCAAGGAAATGGGTGTGAGATATATGATTTTTGGAGACATATTCCTTGAAGATGTGAGAGACTACAGAATTTCCATGATGAAGGGAACTGGAATTGAACCAATTTTCCCCTTATGGGGGGAAAACCCAGCTAAACTGGCTCATGACATCATTGAGGCAGGAATTAGGGCGAAGATCGTATGTCTTGATCCGAGAAAACTCAATGAGTCTTTTGGGGGGAGAGATTTTGATAGGGAACTTCTGAAAGATTTGCCCGAATTAGTAGATCCATGTGGCGAAAATGGTGAATTCCACACATTTGTCTACAACGCACCTTTCTTTAAAGAACCCGTAAAGGTCAGAAACGGACAATCTGTCTTCAGGGACGGCTTCTATTTTACAGATTTAGTTCCAGGATAGAAAATTTGAACCAATTATGGTCCAAGCACAACCTTAAGAATGGTTAAATGGGAAAATTGCATAATTATGGGTGATACCTGCAGAGGATTTTTTGCACGTGAACCAGTGGGATGTTGCTTTAAAGATACATGAGTTGAATGAAACCGGGAGTCAGGAATTCAAGTCCGCCAAATACTTAACGGGTATCCTGAAATCCAGGGGGTTCAAAATTATTGAAAAGTATGCGGGCATTCCAACAGCTTTCCGTGCAGAAAAGGTCATGGGAAAGGGTGGCCCTACAATTGCATTTCTAGCTGAATACGATGCCCTGCCTGGAATAGGCCATGCTTGCGGCCACAATCTTATAGCAGCTTCGGCCCTTTTCTCTGCCATAAGATCGACTGAGAAGGTCCAGAACGCCAAGATTGTTGTCATAGGTACCCCAGATGAGGAAGGTAGCGGTGAATTTTCAGGATCAAAAATACTGATGGCAAACAAGGGAATCTTTGATGATGTCGACATAGTCCTTGGTTCCCACCCAGGAGATAGCTGGGATGTTGGAAGGCAATCCCTGGCAGTACAGGATTTCGAAGTCACTTTCTTGGGAATTGCTTCTCATGAGGCTGCAGACCCTGACAAAGGCAGGAGTGCCCTTGATGCTGCCATTCTGACGTATACGGGCGTAAACATGATGAGACAGCACGTCAGAAGGGATTATAATGTGGTCATACACGGCATTATCAAGGAGGGAGGGACGGCTTCTAATGTTACACCTGAAAAGGCGGTGCTTGTTTACGGGATCAGGTCATCAAACATCCAGTACCATGGGGAGCTTGTAGAAAGATTCAGAAAGATTGCAGAAGGCTGTGCCAGTGCTACAGATACCGTATGCACCATCAGGGAAATAGGGCCATTGTTCACCACAACCAAGATCGTTCCAACGCTTTCCAATTTCATCAGGGACAGGTTAGTTGAGAGAGGTGCAAGATGCCCTCCTCTGGAGGAGACATTTTCCAAACAGCCTGGGGGCTCCACCGATTTTGCAAATGTTTCACAGATAAGGCCAGCGCTTGAGCTTGATTTCCAGATTGCTGATGAAGGTACCCCTTGGCACTCCCATGTGTCGCTTGAGGCGGCGATATCACCAAGGGCCAAAAAAACACTGGATTTAGTAATAGAAGTACTGAGTGATACTGCCAAGGAGTTCGCCGTGGATAAGGATTTCAGGGAAAAAATAAGGCATGATTTCATAGGAAATGCTTTGTCATAACGGAGTAAGATGAGCAAATGCTGTCCCCAAAATTTCAAGTAATTTATAACCTCTAAGGTACGAATAGGCCAGCCTCCCGAGGCAATGGTGGCTTATGTTAATCAGGAGAAAGATCAAAAATGGCTGATAGAGGCTCCGCACCGACCAGGAAACAGATGGATTTCATTGAAAAGCTCAGAAACGCATCCACAGAAAGGGAGGAAACTGTCCTTAAATTTCTTAAATCCAAGGAAAAAGGAAACATTGGCGAACTCACTGTTCCAGAAACTTCTGAGCTCATAGACAAACTTAAGGCTATCAAGGTTGAGGGAGAGAACATATCTGCAGGATTTGCGACTGGGAAGCAGATAAGTTTCCTCACAAATCTTCAGGATACGGAGGAGAGGAGGGCAAAGGCCAGAGAATTTCTTCAGGAACTTGGCAAGAATTCAATTAACGAACTTTCAATAAACGAGGCATCTGAACTAATAGATAATCTTATGAAAATGCCAAAGGGCGAGAGGTTGGGCGCTTCAGAACTCGCCCCAACGACGAAGCAGCTTAAGTTCATACAGACCCTCCAGAAAACTCCCACTGGGTCTGGAATTGCCAGTTCTTACCTCAAGAAATTGAGGAAAGCCCAGATTGATGAACTCACCAGAAAGGAAGCCAGCGAATTGATCGAATTGCTCAAAAATTCCTCTCAATAAACACCTTTCCATCATAATATATTTTAAAATGTTCCCAGGCTGAATTTTGTGTTTTTTTGTACCAATACAATTACTATATATCTAATGTATAACCGAACATGGGTTCGGTAATAGACCTTATGTCATCATCGGGAAAAATGAAAATCCTTACTGATGCAATAAAGTATGCCCAGATGGTTGACTTACTGGAAAGTGATGGCCCCTTTACCGTTTTTGCCCCAATTGACCTTGCAGTAGCACAGGGACCAGTAGCGAAGTTCAGGGAGGTGCGCAGGGACAGCGAACAGTTCCAGATACTGGTCAAGTACCATATTGTCAAGGGTAGTTATTCAACTAGTTCCATTCAAGAATCCCTCAAGAAACGGAATCATCTTGAACTTGAGACCATGTGCGGAAAGAAGCTCTTCTTAAAGTCCTCAGGTTTTTTCAGGAGCCACATAAAAGTGAATGACGCTTCAATTGTGTCATCCGACTTAGTTGCAGACAATGGCATAGTCCACACCATTGACACAGTGCTTTTCCCTCCTTAGAGGAAGGAAAAGTTTCATTCTAAATCCCAATTCCACCATCCACCACAAGAGTATGGCCAGTGATGAAGGTGTTTTCCGGATTGATAAGAAATGCAACCGCCCTTCCAATATCCTCAGGCTCGCCCCATCTTCCCATTGGTGTAGCTTTCTTTATCCTTGAGTTGAAGGATTCACTCTCCCATCCTCCCCGGTTCATATCTGTTCTCACATAGCCAGGAGCTACTGCATTCACCCTAATATTGGGAGCTAGCTCTTTTGCCAGTCCTTTAGTTAGATGGATCAGTGCAGCTTTGGATGCCTGGTACCCATGTGCCCAGGGATCTGCCCTGAATCCATAAACGGAAGATATGTTTACGATAGAACCGCCTTCCATTATGATCCTATGTAGGTTTCTCGCCAGATAGAATGGTGCCGAAAGGTTTAGCCCAATTACTTTCTCCCAATCTTCATCCTTGATTTCGTTAAGCGTATTTCCCTGGTAAATTCCAGCATTGTTGATCAGTGCAAAGAGCCTAACATCCCGCTCCAGCATTTTCTTCGTGAATACTTCAATCTGAGATCGTGAAGAAAGATCAACCTGGAAAGATTCTGCTTTTACATTTAAAGCGGAAAGGTCCCTTAAAGTTTTTTCAGCTTCTTTTCCTCCGGAATTGAATGTAAAGATGATATCATAGCCCTTGCTGGCTAGCTCCAAGGATATGGCCCTGCCAATTCCTCTGCTGCCGCCAGTCACAAGTATTGCACCGGAATTAGAAATGCCTGACATATTCAGTTAAGATGCTAAGCATCAATTTTATTGTTTTGCTGCCTGCATCCTCATGGTCTGAGTTTCTTCAGTGCATTTATGGCTTCTTCAACATGATGCTTTGCATTCATCTGCGAATTGTAAACATGGGCAATCGTCCCATCCCTGGAAATGACAAAAGTAGTCCTGGGGGGCAGGATTGAGCCTTTTACATCATATTTGCGCCTTATTTCCTTGTCAACATCGCTGACTAGTGTGAATTGTAATTGGTGATGTTCCTTGAACCTCCTGTGTGATTCTGAAGAGTCGGAACTAATTCCGATCACCTCTGCCCCCAGTTCGCCGATATCTTCCCAGTGGTCCCTGAAGGAACACGCTTCAGCTGTGCATCCTGGTGTCTCATCTTTGGGGTAGAAATAAAGGACTACTTCCTTTTCCTTGAGGATGTCACTTAATCTTAGTTTTGTACCAGAATCAGTTTGTGCCACAAAATCAGGAGCTGTATCTCCTGCCTTCAATGCCATAGGAAATACCAGTAACAACTACTATTTAAGAATTCATGAAATGAAATTGCAGTCATTTGCTTAAAGGCTAGTCGCTGTTCTTGGCATTTTCAAGTTCAGCCCATTTCTTTTCCAGTGAAGCTTTGAGATTGGTTGTTTTCGCGCTTTTGTCTTCCTTCCTGCGCAGTTCCTCAGGAGACCTCAGGCCATTGCCCACATCATACCTGAAATTGATAATGGAAGATTTTGTTGTCTTGTATCTGTTGGACAATTCAGCGATTCTTGAATCCACTGAACTCAGAACATGCTTCATGACTCCATATTCAAGAGAATCCTGCAAAGCCCTCCTAATTACATCCAAAGCAGATTCCTGTTCCTGCCTAAGAAGGTTGATGGCGGAAAGCTCCTCTAGACCTAGGGTTATGGTGACCTCTTCTAAATCCTCAAAATTCTCGAGGTCTTCCGGTTCTTCCGGCCCTGATTCAGTTTTTTTCCCTTTATCTGCAACCATGACATTCATCCTTAAATTGTTAAAGGATGATTTCCATCAATATAGAATATAAATAGTTTCAGGCTAAATAAAAGTGACAAGTAGACCATTACTTCGATCTGCTTGCTGCATCCCTATAGCCCAGAGCATTGGCAAACTGTACATCTTCAGACGGGATTTTAATCATTGCGCCCGGGGCCAGAGCTTCGAGTTTGTGCCCTATCAGGCTTGATCCGCCACCAACTGGTATGAGTGCAGTTATCCTGTCAAGCTCTTCTCTGAGGTTTTCCCTGAGTTTATCAAGGATTCTTGAAGCAAGATTGTTAAGGATGGGCTCTGACACCTTCGGTCCGCCTACCTCTCTCTGCTTGAAAACAACAGTCTGAGAGATTGCCTCCCTTGCAATATCGGTAGGAACTATGAAACCAGTTTCTTTTGCAATTGCCTTTCCAATACCGGATACGACATCTCCAACGCCAGCCTGTATACTGAATGACATCCCAACCACAGGCTCCATATTCTTGAGATTTACAGTGAGAACATCAGTTGTTCTTGAACCAATATCAATCACCACTCCATATCCATACTGTGTCTTTATGAGTCCCTGATCAAGGAGGAATAAAGCTGCTCCGACGCCCTGCGGCCTCATGACTAGCTTAGATATCTTGAATTTTCTTACTTCCCCGGAAGCAAGAGACTTTAGGTTAAGTTGCTTTCCTTCAAGGAATTCCTTAGCAGCTGCAAGTTCGTGCTCGAATGTACCTAGAGGCGTTCCACTGCCGATGGTCAGTTCAGCTAGGTTTCCGTCCGTGCCAGCGCCGCTCATCCAGAGTGCGCCAGCAAGCAATGGAAGTGAGTCAGGATCAGAAAGCCTGCCATCTCCCTGCGGTTCCCTTACACTTGTTCCAGCAGCATCTTCCCCAAAGAAGAAGGGTTCGCCATCATCTATGGTAAGTACTGTTGTAGTTCCGCCAAATCCCCAGGCTTTGGCCTCCGTAGGAGCCCACCTGGAGGGAAATTTCTCTCTCTTCCCGTCAGCCCCGACGACTTTTGTGTCTCCATATCCCAAGTCAATTCCAATTGTTATCAAATATCCTCACCTTTTCCTTAATACCGGAACCATAGCATGGCACGTCGCAAATAATGACGAGTCTTGACCCTTTTTCAAGGAAGCCATACCGTCGAATTTAGTTAATAGTGGTTCCATGCTACTCTGTTCCAAGCTTACTTCAATTGTCAAATACGCATTTAAATTTTTCTATCGTCATCATGATAGTTCGTTTTTATGCATTCCGTGTTTTCTAAGTCCCATATAAAATATATACCTTAGATACACATTTGACTATTTTTTCTGTTTTTACTTCATAACAGGTACTTTTAGGAATTTAATATATATTTTTCTGTCATTACAAGGCATGGACAAAATTGTTGGCCAGATCTTCGATCACGCTGCAGAAGTTGGTTCCAAGAGATTAGAGCCCAAGGTTCTCGACGAAATAAAAAAGAGAATTGCTGATTCCCTCATTACATCTTATGGTGCAATGGGCGCACCGCCAGTCTCTATTGAGAAAAGAGCCCTCCTTCCATCAAGTGGAAAACTTGACTCCCCCATATATTTCACTGGCACTAAAGCTTCAGTTGACATTTCAACCTTCATCAACGGCTCCATGACAAGGTACCTGGATTATAATGATACGTATCTTTCAAAAGAGGCTCTCCACCCTTCAGATAATGTCCCACCACTCCTTTCAATGGCTTATGCTGAGGGCCTTAGTGGTGTGGACGCGGCGAAAGCTGTCTCAGTTGCTTATGATGTGGTGGGTGCTTTGTCTGATGCCGTTTCCATAAGAGACAGGGGGTGGGACCATGTAACATATATTTCTATTTCATCCGCAGCCGGGTTAGGCCTTCTTCTTGGATTTGGGAAGGAAAAATACGAAAACCTGTTGAATTTGGCAATCAATAATAATATCAGCCTGAGGCAGACAAGGGCTGGTGAACTGAGCATGTGGAAAGGGTGCACGGCTTCTGATGCCAGCAGGAATTCTGTCTTCGCCGCGCTCCTTGCACTTGAAGGCTTCACCGGGCCCTCCCCTATATTCACCGGTGAAATGGGCTTCTTTAAACAGGTATCTGGAGAATTTGAACTGAACCTCAAACCTGGAAAGGTACTAAGGACAATGATCAAGAATTATCCGGTTGAATACCATGCCATGAGCGCTGCGGAAGTTGCTCTGAACCTCAGGGAAGAAATTTCAGGCAGGATTGAGAAAGTAGAGGTAGAGACCTTTGAGGTTGCTCACAAAATTATAATCAAGGACCCTGAAAAATTACGGCCAAAAACCCGTGAAACTGCAGACCACAGCATGCCGTACATAGTTGCCTATACCCTGAAAAATGGCGCGCCAACTCCCACCTCTTATGATGACATTCATCTTAGAGATAGGGAAATACTAAGAATCATCGATGTTTCGAGCTACAAGGTTACAGAAAGGTTCAATGATATGTATCCTGAGAACCTTCCCGTGAAAATCAGGGTCACCACTGACAAGGGTGTTCATGAGCAGGAAATGGACGTGCCTAAGGGGCACTACAAGAAACCATATACTTGGGAAGACCTGGAAAACAAGGGGAAGTCCGTCATGGGAGAGACCAATGCAAAAATCCTGGTTGATTTCATGAAAAACTTTGAGAAGAAGAGCGTCAGGGAACTGTATGAGGTGATTTCAGATGTCAATTTTAAAGGATAATGTGAATCAGGGACCCGGGAAACTAAGAGAATTGCTGAAAAGAGAATTTGTAGTTGCACCAGGAGTCTTCAATGGAATAACTGCCCTTCTCGCTGAGAACGCAGGGTTCAAGGCAACCTATCTCTCTGGATCGGGGGTAGCGGGTGCAATGGGTCTACCTGATTTGGCTGTTACGACTTCTACTGAAGTCGCTGAAGAGATCAGGAGGATAACCTCAGTTAGCAAGGTACCGCTTATTGCTGATGCGGATACCGGTTTCGGGGAACCAGTAAATGTTTCAAGAACTGTCCGCCTCTTTGAAGGCGCCGGGGCTTCAGCCATGCATCTTGAGGACCAGGTTCTCCCAAAGAGATGCGGGCACCTGAATGGCAAGAAGATCGTCGACAGAAAGGAAATGGCAAGAAAGATCAGAATCGCATCCGACACTAGGAAAGACCCGGACTTCATGATTATTGCCAGGACAGATGCTAGGGCAGTAAACGGCATAGAAGATGCCATTGAACGCGCAAACCTTTACATGGAAAGCGGCGCAGACATGATTTTTACAGAAGCCCCGGAAACCGAAGAAGAATTCAGGCAGTTCCGCAAAGGGGTAAAAGGGCCGCTCCTTGCCAACATGACTGAATTTGGCAAGAGCCCCCTGCTTTCGGTTGAGGAACTCATGGAGATAGGATATAATGCAGTAATTTTTCCATTAACCGCGTTCAGGGTGTCACTTAGGGCCATGGAGGAAACCTACAGCCATCTGAAGGCCAAGGGCACACAGAGGGATTATATCAGCAACCTCATGACCAGGGCTGACTTTTATGAAGTTATAGGTTATAACCAGTATGAAAGAGAAGACGCGGATCTTTCTAGGATTTAAGGTGAATCATCATGGCAGAGGAGATAATAGTACCAAAAGGGCTTGTAAATGTAATTGTGGACAAGACAGCCATAGCCACCACTGACGGCAATGGGAACCTCCTTTACAGAGGATATAAAGTGGTCGAATTAGTTGAAAAAAAGAGCTTTGAGGATGCAGCTTACCTCATAGTAAATGGCAGGTTGCCAGACCAGAAGGAAAAAGATGAATTCTCATATAAGATCAGAAGCAATTTCGGTGTTGACGCAGAAGCGAGGAAAGTCATAGAAATTCTGAAAGAAAAGGACCTCATGAGGGCACTTAGGAACATTGTTTCTTTCTACCATTATAAACATACTCAGGTAGATGATCTGATGCTTGAGATGGCCGCAAAATTTCCCGAATTCATCTCACTTTCGTACAGGCTTTCCCACGGCCTTGAACCATTGGAACCAATTGAAGGCACTTATTCAGAAAGGTTCTACCACCTCATCACCGGCAAGAAGGACCCCCTCAAGGCAAAATATCTGGGGATGCTTATGACATTGTACATGGAGCATGAATTCAATGCATCCACATTTGCCCTGAGAGTTACTGCTTCTACCCTCGCCGATCCCATATCTTCTTTTACGACTGCCTTGGCTACACTCAAGGGCCCTCTGCATGGTGGTGCAAATTCAGAAATACTTGATTTCTTCAAGAACTTCAATAACACAGAAGAAGCAGTGAGATATGTTGACCAGCAGATAGCAAAGGGCGAAAAGGTCATGGGATTCGGACACAGGATATATAAGAGGCTCGACCCAAGAGCACAATTCGTGAAGGCCAAGCTCAAGGAAATTGCCCCTGACTCGAAGATTCTACAAATCGCTGAAGTAGTGGAAAACAGGATGTGGGAGAAGAAGAGCGTCCCTGCCAACCTGGACTTCTACGCTGCCATTTACATGGATATCCTTGGCATCTCCCAGGACTTTTACACGCCACTTTTCGCAGCTTCCAGAGTGTTCGGGTGGATTGCCCATTACAAGGAGCAGCTGGCGGATAACAGGCTCATAAGGCCATCATCATCCTATTCCGGGCCGCTCGGCCTGAAACTCTAAAATTATGTCGAACTGCCCGCAAGGCAGTCCGGCTCAAATTACTCTTATTTCTACCTGGTTTCCGTTCCTGTCGTATGCTATGAAATTGTTAAGTCCATAGGGATACCCCACAATGATGTGTATTGGCCCCGTGTTCTGGAACATTTTCAGGTCGGCATCAGAAGGAATCGGCACACCGGATGGATGTGAATGCACCGAGCCCACTATGCTGAAATCAATGGGTTTATTGTAAAGATAAAACAGGGTATGATGGTCTCCCTGAACTGTTCCAGGGAGTATTGCAATCTCGTAGATCACATTCTTCTCCGCTTTCATGAATGCCCCGAATTCTTTTGGGTAGGAATCTAGGGAGGCCTCCATGATCATCCTGAGAGTCCGCTGCCTAATTGACCACATGCTTGATGAGTTTCTCCCGGATTTTGTCGTAGAATGAATCCCTGAAAGTTATGAACTCTGCCTTGTTTTCAGACGCAGTGATTTCAATCTCATCATTTTCATTCACGGGGTATTCAGCCTGGCCATCCAGTATAACAATGGATTCCTGACCTGATCCTGCCAGCCTGATCCTGATAGTCTGCTCTGCAGGTATAACCATTGGCCTCACCCTGGACCTGAATGGGGCAAGGTATGTCAGGACCATTACATTAAGTGATGGGTGAATTATTGGCCCACCCGCACTGTAGTTGTAAGAAGTTGAGCCGATAGGTGTTGAAACAATTATCCCATCCGCGCTTCCGCTGTCAAGGAAATTCTCGCCAGCATAAATATTGAATTTCCTGATCTTAGCAATCTTGCTTGTGTGGATGACCGCCTCATTGGTGCAGTCTAGGACTTCGAGACCATTGATCTTGACCTTGAGTTTCATGTTTTTCTCTATTTTGTATTCACCCTTGATGAGCTTGTAAATTGACTTTTCAACATCGCCTATTTCCACTTCTGTAAGGAATCCCAGGCCGCCCATGTTTATACCGAGTACAGGCCCCTTTGCCATCTGGGTAGCCCTCAAGGCCGTCCCGTCTCCGCCCACTGCAATGATTATGTCTGCAACTATTGCTTCAAGGTCAGTGCCCCTGACTTCGAGGAACTTTGCACACTCCTTGTCATATAATTTCTGCCAGTCTTCGGGGATAAGTTCAACTATTCTACTTACCACTCTGGCACACCTTTCACAGTTCCTGCGTATTGTAAAAGCGATCCTCATATGAGATCACCAAGCACTTCTCTGCTTCTTGCTGCCATAATATTTGTCCTTACTGTTACGTCCAGCCCCATGTTGAATTCAGAGCCGCTCTGGTCCACAACGACACCACCAGCTTCACGCACTAAGATCACGCCTGCTCCAACATCAATATTTCTGATATAGGATCCTCTGCCAACATAAGCCATCATATCCACAGATCCCCTTGCCACCAGGGCCATTTCAAGCGACGCACATCCGAGGGACCTATGCCTTCCGGGGAGTTCGATCAGCCTTCTCCTCATATCGTCGCTGCACCTCCCCACACTAATGGTATATCCATGTATGGGAACTGGCGAGACCCTGATTGGATCCCCGTTGTGCCTGCTTCCTTTACCCTTCTCTGCATAAAAAACGTCACCTCTTGCCAGGTCCTTTATGTAACCCCTGGTAAGGCTGTTGAAATCGTCCGTGAGGGTAGCGAGGGATACAGAATAAAATGGAATTTTGTTTTCAGCGTTGAAAGTGCCATCCAGAGGATCAGTAAGAATAGTTTCTTTATAACCCCTGTCAAGGAAACCCAGTTCTTCGCTCATTATATTGAATGGAAGATCTTTGTCTTCCACGTACCTGACGATTATGTCTTCGCAGGCCTTGTCCATTGCATGGGTGGCTGTGCCATCTGCACCAATCCCTACCACATTCTTGTTCCTGTATTCGCCGCCTGAGGAGTGCAATGACTCGAAGATCTGGTCCCCAATGTCTGAAAAATCCCTATAGAAATCTTCCATGCTCTTACGAATTATGTCTTGGAATAAAAAATAATGTTTGGGTTTAGTCCGGTGCCGTAAGGCTTTCAAGAAGTGTATTTAGCCTCTGCGGAAGCCTCTTCAGTGCATATTCCAGGACTTCAATGGCCTTGTATGACCCATCTGTTTCAAACTGGAACACAAACTGTGTGTCGTCTTCCACCATCTTCACTGATGGATAATCAAGCAACTGCCTTACAGCCTTGCACGAATTATCGTCGGTGAATCTGATTGTCCTTGAATCCTCCGATAGGACACTCTGTGGACACTTCTCCTTTATTGAAGCCCATTTCTCAAATTCTGCTTTTGTTACGACGAATTCCCGGTGGTACTTGTAGAAAACTCCGGAAGTTACCTGCCACTTTGTGTGTGTCTTGCCTCTTCCCATTACAGCCTCGCCTGTTACCAGGATAGCCTGCTTCGGGCCAAGTTTAACTATTGGAATGTCAGGATCGCTGGGGACAAGTTCTGGATTTCCCATTGGCTGGAGGTCTGCTGATGTTACCACGGACGGGCCTATCTTGTTAATTGAGTATGACATTGTGCATAATGGGCATCCCTTTCCTTCACAAACACACTCCTCCCTGAAATTCATCTTCGGGTCAGTGACCAGCGGAACCAGTGAAAGCCTGTGTGCTACTATTTCATCGAACAACGGTAATGATGAGTCATAAACGTTTCCTTCCCTGTCCCTGATCTGTCCATGGTGGAATATTACCCTGTCTATTGCAAGTTTAGGTATGTCGTCCAGCAGTGTTCTTCTCAGGGCATTGGCTACCGGGGTCGTTATGCCGTCTATTGTAAACCTTATGAACCTGTCTTCTGCCTTAAGAATCTTCAGGGACATGTAATTAAACTCTCCTTCCCCTCTTTCCACCTTTCTTCTTTGTGCCATCATGCGGGATTGGGGTAACTTCTTCTATCCTTAGAATCTTGAAGCCTGCCCTTGAGAGTGCCCTGATTGCAGACTGGGCACCGGGTCCCGGAATTTTGGACTTGCTACCGCCAGGTGCCCTTACCTTTATGATAAGATCTGAAATTTCTTTCTCCCTGAGTTTTTCAGCGATAAGATCTGCTGCTTTCATTGCAGCGTATGGGCTCGATTCTTCCCTGTCATTCCTTACAACCATTCCGCCGGTTGCCTTCGCAATGGTTTCGGCGCCTGTAGTATCAGTAACAAGTATAATGGTGTTATTCTGCGAGGCATAAATATGTGCTATACCAGTCTTGTTCATTGTTTTCCATCTCCTCTTCTTGGAGCACTCCGTGGTCTCCGGTCATCCCTTGGTTTCCCCATGGGCCTTGTCCTTCTTTGACCACCATATTGTGCTGGCTTCTTCGGCCCTTCAGTTTTAACTTCTGCACCTTCAGTTCCAGGGGTTTCCCCATCTGCTGTTTGCTCTCCTTCCCCAGCATGTTCAATAGGTCCACTAGTAATGACCTGCCTCATTGGGTGAAGGTCGTCGGTGAATGGCGATCTTTCGTGGTAAATAATTGAATCTTCTAATGTGCCTTCAACAAGCATCCCCGGCACTGTTACTCTTCTTCCATTTAATATGACATGCCCGTGGGTTATCATCTGCCTGGCCTGTTTGGGTGTCCTTGCAAGATTCTTCTTGAATACAATAGTCTGGAGCCTTCTTGAAAGGATATCATCAATAGAAAGGGAAAGCACATCGTCGAGTGTCGCAGTATGACTCAGTATGTTGTATCTCACCAACCTGTGTATAAGGGCCTGGAATTGCTTTTCTGCACTTGTATCGCTCACTCTCATTCTTGCCTGGAGGTCTCTTGCCTGGCTTCTGAAAGATTTCAGCAATTCCATGCCTTTCCACAGCTCTCTTTTGTTCTTAAGGCCGTATTTGCTGAGAATTTCCTTTTCTGCATCTATTCTGTCCTTCTGCCAGGGATGTCTAGGGGTGGAATATGTCTTTTTCGGAAATTTAGGATCTCCCATTGGTCATCTCACTCCTTCTTCCTCTGGACACCCATGGTGAGACCGTGCCTTCCATTGGATCTGGTTCTCTGGCCCCTTACCTTCTTGCCCTTTTCGTGCCTTACGCCTCTGTAAGACTTGATCTTCTTCATTGCGTTTATATCATCATTGATTTGTATATCGAGATCATTGGAAACGAGGCTCAGGTCATCTCCTGTTACCATTTCGCCTCTGTGGTTGTAAGCCCAGCTCGGTATTCCTTCGTACTGCTTTGTGTCGATATATTCTCTTAGCAGATCCAGTTCCTTCTCACTCAGCTCCCCGATCTTCTTGTTGGCGGGGAGGTCAAGCTCCTTTATGATCATTTGAGACAGCCTGATACCAATGCCTTTCAAATCGGCAAGCGCGAGCTGAACGGTGCGCTCTCCATCTAGGTCTCTGCTTGAGATCCTTACGATGTATTGGAAATCATCTCTCTTCTCTTTTTTTGTTTCAGCCATTGAACCATCCTTCGTTTTTGTTTAGCTTACCCTTATTGTATCATGTATTAAGATACTTTCCCGGGTTCCACATTATTTCTGAGTGAGATTTAAACTTGATTGGCGATTTTGATTCACATGCCTTTATTTATAATGGGTAAAGAGCCTGTGATCCTCACCACCATCCAGGACTCCAAGCCGAACCAGGCAGTCAATCCAACCGTAAGAATAGTTCAGGGCAGCAAAGGCGTTGATCAAATCCCCGTTCTCCTGGAAATGCTTCGCATCACTGTAATAACTCTGTATCATCTCCATGGCATTCCGGGTGAAATCACCTAGAAAGGAGTTTTCAGGAACTGATATCTTCAGCTTCGCCAATGCCTCTTTTTCGATGCTGACGTATCTTTCCACTTTTTCCTTAAGTTCCACATTACAATAAGGTGAGAATACTTATTAGGAGTTGCCTCTGTTGATGAAAATGAGTTAACGAAAACAAATATCTCCTCTATTCTTAAGTATCTCCAGCATATCTACAAACCCGTAAAATGATTGATGTTGAGAATCTTGTAAAAAAATATTCTGATGGTGTTCTCGCCCTTAAGGGCATCTCTTTTAATGCCAGTGAGAGAGTTACATCCATTATAGGGCGTAACGGTGCAGGAAAAACCACCTTGCTCAGAATACTTTCCACCCAGTTGATGCCCACTTCTGGTTCTGTAACAATCAAAGGTATTGACATAATCCGCAATCCTGATGATATAAGGAACAAGATTGTCAGTATCCCTCAGGAAGCATCGCCCATAGGAGTCCTCACGGCCTTTGAACAGGTGAAATTATACTTAGTAGGGAGACGCTTTTCATATTCGGAGGCTACCAGGGAAGCAAACAGGTCACTCAATGAGATTGGCCTTGGTGAATTCAAGAATACTCCAACGGACACGCTTTCAGGAGGCATGAAGAGGAAAGTGTTTGTTGCCATGGCCCTTGCGTCAAATGCTGAAATTGTGTTTCTTGATGAGCCTACCACAGGGCTAGATCCACTTTCGCGTATGGAAGTTTGGTCTGCAATAAGGCAGATAGATTCACACATCATACTTACGACCCATTACATGGAAGAAGCACAGGAGCTCTCTGATGAAGTTTTTCTAATGGATTCTGGCAGTATTATGGACAAGGGAACAGTAGGAAGCCTCCTCAAAAAATTCGATGGGATGGCTAGGGCCGAAACAACAGCACCTTGCAGTGACTGTATAAGGGTATCCAACACGTACATCCGGTACATCCAGAAAAACAAAGTACAGGAGTACGTGGAAAAGGGATTCACTGTGAAGAACGTGACCCTTGACGACCTTTTCATAAGCAGGGGTGTCAGCCTTGAATCCTAAATTCACCTTGTTGCTTGCCTGGTATTATGGTATACGCACTATTTCCAGGGGGCCGTCTTACATAATCGCTGCATTGAGCACCCCTCTTGCACTCCTTTTCCTGGTATACGTGCTTTCTAACGGGGCTCTAGTAAGATATGCCCTTGTTGGAGGCTTCATTGCCATTGTCGCATCTGTAGCACTTCAGAGTTCAGGTGATGCTGCTTTCTTCAGGTTACAGCTCAGAATCCAGGATCTTTATGTGGCAAGCTCAGTTTCACCATCGGATTATATGATTGGCCTTACACTGAGTTATCTGATGTTTTCATTGCCAGGAATAATTCTGTATGGGATTCTAGGGGCTATTTACCACCTGTTTTCACTTTTCGCAGTCCTCATGCTAATACTGGTTCTGGCGCTGCTTGTGCTCTCTACTTCCTCCATTTCATTCATCATTTCAAGCAGTATCAAGCACATCAGGAACATCTGGGGGATTGCAGGAATACTGTCTGTCCTCATGACCATCCTGCCCCCAACTTACTATCCATATGAATCTATTAAGAGGATATTCCTGTACCTGCTTTCCATAACACCAGTTACACCTGCGGCAGTGGTGGCGCAATATTCATTCGGGCTTTCTCCAGCAATGCCAGCAGAACTGTACGTCCTTATGGGAGAAACGGCCCTCTTCTTTACCATGGCGAGGTACCTGACTAGATGGCGGGAAAAATAATGCTCACCAGTTCTACTATTACAAAATGTGAGGCGTATCTTGCTTACCTTACTTTGCTGTAATCAGCAATAAGATTGTATAATTTCTTCTGGGTAGAATCGTCAATAACCCCATCTTCAAATATCTTAGATATATATTCCCTGGCCTCTTTTGTCCCCTGCTTTGAAGCAATAGAGTAAAGCCCGCCTTTTACGGCCCCCCGAACACTATCTGGCAGTTCTTCAACTATCTTGTTTAGCATGAAGTTGAATTCTTCTGTCTTTCTCATATCCAGCCTTCTGGATCTCTTGGTTTCAGTATTATTTTTCTGGGTGTTTACCTTGTTGTAATTACGAGGTTTCCTGTTGAATCTTCTCATTGTTATTTATTGAAGTCAGCGAAGTTATAAAAAGGTTAGTAGCCTAATTGTCTCACCACTCAGATTTGTGAGCTCCATCTTCCTATGGTATCTGGCTGATTCAGGAATATCACAGTGTTCTTACTACGATCATCTTGGTTGAGACATGCCATAGATGTGGCCCATAGGACTTTACCAATTTTTGGCCCACATAATCGACGAGATAGCCCAAGTGGCCAGCTTTTTCCTGTATCTTTTGCCAGTGTGTATCTAATGATGCTGTATCACACAGAATATGCATGTTTATCACCGTGCCATTATGGCTCATCCTTAGTGCCGCAGAAAGGAAATTTAGGGAGTCGAAGTGACCCATCAGGATGTAGTCAGCAGAAATGCCGACCGTGGATGACCTGCAGTCACCTGGTAATGGCGTAATTGACATTTCCAACCTGTTTTTTTCAATATTTTGGACCAAATATCTGTAAGAATTTGGGTTAAGTTCACAAGCATACACCCTTGCCCCGCGTGATCCAATTGCTATTTGCAGTGAAAAATAACCGATTCCTGCGAACATATCCACCACTGTCTTGGGACCTAGATCCCCTCGTGATTCCCCGATTCTTGAATTCACGTTCCCCGGAGAGAACATTACCTTTGTCGGGTCGAAAGAATAAAAAATCCCATTTTCTTCATGTGTCGTTATGCCACCTTTTCCCCAAAGCAAAACCACATCTGGTTCTCTGATGGGAGATTCCCCAATGCCTCTGTCAAGATAAATGCTGCTTGCATGAAATTCTTCTGCTATTATCCTGTATGCATCACCTGGAAAGGTCGGCATCCTGTTTTCCTTGATAAAAAGCGAATGCCCGAGCTTAATAAATTTCCCTGGAAATTTACCCTTGATTCCAATTTTCTTCAGTTTAAGGTTGACCCTCTCTGATGGCGAAACCGGCAGATCCCGCTCAAAGAAGTCAAGTTTGCATTTAGAAGTGCCTGCAATGGAAACAGCCCGTTTCACAGGTATGTGCACATTTTCCAGATCACTACTTATTTTCAGGTCCTTCCTTACCATATCGCCTTTGAGGAGATATGATAGGATTCTGTTTGCACTCTCCTTTGGGACAGTCAGGCATTCGCAGATGACCATGCTATTGAAGAACCCCCATAAGCTATCCTTTTTATCAATATAGCAATAGTGTATTTATGCCAGCAATCCGCATTGGAACTCGCCCAAGCAGGTTAGCTATGAGACAGGCTCAAATGGTTTCATCTCTGCTGAACATCAGTGGTTACGAAACGGAAATAGTTGCCATTAGATCAGCGGGTGATGTGGATAGCAATACACCTCTTTATGAATCAAAAGGAACTGGAGTTTTCGTAGAAGAAATTAACCGGGCCGTCTTGGAGAACCTAGTTGATCTGGCTGTGCACAGCGCAAAAGATTTGCCGTCTCACCTCCCAGAAGGGATAAGTGTAATGGCCGTTTTACCCAGGGAAGACCCATCAGACGTGCTTGTTTCCAGTGTACCCTTAATGAAACTCCCTCCGGGTTCTGTCATTGGCACTTCGAGCTTGAGAAGAATCAGGGAACTAAACATGGTCAGGGGAGATCTCAAGACGGCCAATATCAGGGGCAATCTCGATACAAGACTGAATAGGCAATCTTTAGGTGAGTATGATGGAATAATAGTTGCCAAGGCGGGCTTAAAGAGACTTGAGGCAAAAGTGGAAGTGCACGATCTCAATACTGACGACTTCCTCCCTGCACCAAACCAAGGAATTATTGCAGTAGTCGGACTGTCAGATACATGGCTTTCTGATGCCACTTCGAAAATTAACCATTCGGAAACCATGGAGATTTACGAAGTCGAGAGGCACATCGTCAGATCCTTGAATTTGGGATGTTCTATGCCTGTGGGAATTCTCTGCACTAAAACAGCAATTGGATACAATGTCAAGTGCAGGTTCTATTCAAATTTCATAAGGGAATTCAAGGAATTCACGATTAGTTTCTCCAACAAGGAAGCGCTGGATGATCTAGTAGACAACATTATGAAAAAGGTCCCTGCATCTTATGGATATAACTTCAGGAAAGATCCATGAAAAGGAAGATAATAGTTACCAGGCCTGCAGAGAAATCACCGGTGGATCATTCCGGCAAATGCTTTGAAATCTTGAATATCCCTGTAACAAGGCTGGTGATAAACCGGGAGATAGATGCGGCGAGAATTGTGGCTTTCCAGCCAACCATCTGCATATTCACAAGTTCAAAGGGAGCAGAAATTTTCATTGAACTTTTCTCTCCCGGTACAATATCGGAAAACAAAGCTGTTGCTATAGGAGAACAGACTTCCAGGGCACTCTCCACATTATACAAGGAGGTATTGGTGCCCTTAGAGAAGACCTCACATGGAGTAAATGACCTCTTGGATGGCATTGTCACGGAAAAGGACAGGATCTTGTTGTTTTCAAGCTCAAAGACAAATAGAGTTATCCTGAGGCATCTGGAGGAAAGGAAGTGGAGCCATATGGCGGTGGAACTTTACGATGCTGAAATACTGGAGGTTGAGCCTGTTTTCCAGGAACTTTCAAAAAGCGAGTGTTTCGGCATAATGGTGACCTCTTCCATGGAAGCAAATGCCATATTCAGCAAGCGGAACTCCAAATATCTAACACAATATCATATTTCTGGAAAGCATGTTTTCGCAATAGGGCAACCCACTGCCAAAACCCTTGGCGAACTCGGGATCGAAATATCCAAACCTGTTGGAAAGTCTGACATCAAGGGGCTCATGGAAGAAATAGAGTCGCTTTACTGCATTTAAAATAGCGGGGAATGGATTTGAACCATTGATCTACGGGTTATGAGCCCGTCGGGATCTCCTAACTACCCCACCCCGCTTCGGTCCAATATTGTAGCAGCCAATATAATACTTCGCGAGCGGGAGTTTATCCAAATGATTCCTCTATGCGCTTTAGCCTGAGTTCTCTAGCACTCTTTTCCAGAAAAGTGTAGACTGTTCTCTGTTTGCTTCCGTTTATGAGCATATTCATTGCTTCCTTTGCATACTCAACGGCCACATAGTCTCCGATTATTGAGACTGTGTCCCCATAAATGGAAATATGAGTTGAAGTTAACTCCTCAACTACTCTCCTTGTTTTTCCTCCAGTGCCAATCAATCTTGCTCTTATCTGATCCATCCGACGTGATCCTGGTTTGGCAAAATCTCTGAGTGATATGACAATAAGCTGGTGGTTTTCCTCATAAAGCAGTGTTGCCTTCTGTGGACTGAATCCGCGGCCAATAGCCTGGATAACACTTGACGTGATGTTTGCCTTCAACGGGTCGCCCCTCTGGATAATGTAAACGTCACCGGTATCTGATTGAATGAAAAGCTTAACCTCGCCCACTGACTCTATCTGTTTCTTCGATTCGCCTTCCTTCCCAATGATCACTGCTACGCGTTCCATTGGTATCCTCACCTGGAAAGAATATTCCTCCGATGCTTCTCCCATTAATCTTTCACCTTCCATTAGCAACCATATTTAATATATTTATTCTGAAACCGGTTCCCCTTTCACCTTCTTTAAGAGATTTTCAAAGTTGCAATTTATCCCCTTGGATGAAAAGAACCTCACCACATTCCTGAGATCCCTCTCAAGGAAGTAATCTGCAGCAGGATGGTCTCTGTCCACAGCCTGTCCAAGGTCTACAAAATAAGCCTTCCTTCTGTGGTAGAGAAGGTTGTACTCACTCATGTCTGCATGGACTAACTTGGCTTTCCTGTACATTATTCCCAGATCTTCCACAACCTGATTATAAATCTCACTGAAATCTATGCTCACTTCCTTTATCATCGGTGCAGGAGCAACTTTCGTCCCCACATATGACATGAGTAGGAGGTTCTTGTGGAATGCAATGGGCCTCGGACAGGGAATTCCGTACTTCCTGAGTTGTTTCAGGTTGGTGAACTCTTTCTTTGCCCAGATATTCACTATATTGGAGCGATGGATTCTTTCTTTGGAAAATCGATAATCCCCCTCAATGTATTTCCAGATGTTTGCAAACCTCAGTGTAGAAAGTTTGTAAACCTTTATGACAACAGGTTTTCCTTTGCTGTATGCCTTGAATACGACCGATTCTTTTCCTGAAGATATTGGAAAATCTATATAATCTATTGAATTTCTGCCCATGAACTCGTACAGAGCTTTGAGAGTCCTGCCATCGAAAACAAGATCGGCAGTCTTCCTGTCGAGATTGACATGATAAAGAAATTCATGTGATTTTAAAAGTGATTCTAGTGCAGATAAATCATTTTCCGGCATATTCACTTGAAGATGTTGATTACGTCCGGCAGGAGATTGCTTCTGCTCAGATAGTTAGCCTGGGTCTGTGTATACCTGTACACAACATCCGCCTTCTCGTGCTGGAATGGCCAGGGTTTAACAATGACAAGATCGTTTTCCCTGATCCACATTCTCTTCTTCATTTTGCCAGGTATTCTGCAGCTCCTGGTAAAGCCATCCTCACACATAACATTGAGTCTGGAAGCCCCTGCAAGTTTTTCAACTATACCGAACATTTCTCCTTTTCTCTTGTTTGGAAGAATAACCCTGATGGTTTCCACCTGATCAGGGGCCTGAGCACTATTTTCTGGTTCCATTTTGGAATTGCAGTATCTGAACCACCAATATAAATATAGCCTAAAATAGTAGTGTGTTGCACAATTCCCCTGTATTGTGAAATACAGGGGAGTGATTGGTTTGTATGTCACCAAAGCCAATCATGGCCATAGGAAACAGAAGCACAAGAAGATATTGGGTCGGTTCAAACAGGCGGTATGACAGGTACAACAGGTCACTTGTGAACAGGATCGAGGATCTTCTCGATCCATCATTCCTCATGAACTGGAAGACACTTCTCGAGGAAAACAACAGGGGGAAGCGTGGACACCCTTTCAGGACTCCAAATGCATTCATAACATTCCTTGCGAAACTTAGAGCAATGTACAGTGTTCCCTTCAGATCCCTGGAGGGAATTGCCAGGATATTCTCCAGAATCACCGGCATCAGGTCGGTGTGCTACACCAGCATATTCAGGAGGATCAGGAAGATCGTGCCAAAGCTTCCTGACAACAGAGGAAAACCTGTGGACTGTGCCATAGATTCCACAGGCTTCAAGATCACCATACGCGGTGACTATCTCGGAAACAAATGGCACAGGAAGAGGAAGGGATGGTCCAAGTTGCATGCAGTGATATCCATCCATGATGTTTCCGTGATGTCCTTCAGCATCACGGATGAGCATGTGCATGACGCGAAGGCAGGCAGGAAGATACTGGAATCTGTCAGAGATCGTATAGCGAAGATATTCGGGGACAAGGGTTATGACTCAAAGGCAATATTCAACGACTTTGGTCCCGCCACCATAATACCTCCAAGGAAGAATGCCTCCTCTCAGAGCAGGGGTTCGCCGGCAAGGGCTAAGATCGTCAGACAGATCAGAAGGACATCTGAGAAGGAGTGGAAGGAGTCGGTGAATTACGGGAAAAGGTGGAATGTCGAGATATATTTCTCCGGTCTCAAGAGAACAATGGGAGAGGTAATCAAGGCCGTAAGACCGGAATACATTGTTCAGGAGATTGCCCTGAAGGTGCAGTATTACAACCTCATGAGGGGGATGACCCATGCATATTGAATTGTGCAACACACTTCTAAAATAGGAAAAATCTGATATTTAAAAAAATTAAAAAAATGGTAGATTTTTCAGGCTTCACGCTTAAGCTGGTAGGTTGTAATAAGCGACATTACGCCAACCGCCAGTATCAGCGCATAAAGCACACCAATTTTATGAAAGGTTCCACTGCCAGTAAGGGTATCATAGGCTAGGAGTACCAATCCAATTAATGCTACAATTCCTGAAATTATTATCCCAACATCTATACTTTTCATAGTTCACCTCAAACAGGTTGAAGCAAGGAAGCATTACCTTACGGTGCCTCCTGCACTCCCTCCTTGCCGAACTCCTCAGGAATGACGTACTGGGAATCCGTATCAATCATTGTCTTGATCTCCTCAGTCTTTATTCCACTGAATACAGACCAGAAGTAGAACACGATTGCAACCACGATGACCATTATCAGGTCATATGGGTAAGGCACGTAGTTTGCTCCTCCAAGCGTGGTTTCTCCAATGTATGATTCCAGTGACAGCACTGCAACATATACTGGTACCCACATTCCGGACTTCAAATGCTCCCTGCTGAACAGAGACACCATGCCATTGGCTTTGCCGCCTCCAAGGTAGAACACTGCATACACAATGATACCCAGGGCGATGGCTATTGCTAAATACCCAACAGTGGGCCACTCCGACCAGTAAACCACCAGGGAAGCCCCTATAAAAGCCAGTGGGGACAGTATAGATGAACCAGGAAGCTTGAAAGGCCTCTTGAGTTCTGGTGCGTGGGTCCTGAGTACCCTGAGGGCTGGCCCTCCAACAATATATGTGAACACTGTGGCGCTAGTGATGAATCCTACCAGCTTATACCAGCTTGGAAATGGCGCGAAGAACACAAATCCAAGTATAAGGCTCACTACTAGTGGAAGCACTGGAATTCTGAACCTTTCGTTGACCTTTGTGAGGGATTTCGGGAGGAACTTCAGCATCCCTATTCCAAAGAGTGTCCTCATTGATGTTCCCAGATAGACGCTTAGAGTTCCGCTGGGAGATATGTATGCATCGGCGAACAATATATAAGACAGTCCTACTAGGCCCACCGATGAAGCCAATGTCGCGAATGGGGCGCTGTAAAGTGTATAGATTGCTGCAGTGGCAAATCCCCCGTTCGATGAAATGCTTGAACTGGAGATGAAGGCGGACCATGATCCGATGGGCACACCCAGGGAATTCCAATTAACTGCACCAATGAAGGCAACCTGCAGAAGAACATAGATGGCTATGCCGATAAGAACTGAAAAGACTGTCGCAATTGGCACAGACCTCTGTGGAGTCTTGGCTTCCCCTGAATAGTCTAGACCCTGCCTGAAACCAAGGAAAGAGAACACTATTCCAGAAGTAGCAACCGCGGCGAGCACGGGTGCAAAGCCATATGGCATGAAACCTGTTCCTGTGGTAGCTGTGGCCAGAAGTGTAGTGAAGTTTGCAACGCTGAAATGTACTGCTACCAGTATTAGGATAGTTGCTATTGGAAGAACCAGTTTCCACCATGTCATTCCAGTATTTGTCTTTCCCATTACCCTAATTCCGAAGTAATTCAGGAAGAAGAACAGTACCATCAGCAAGCCGGCAAATACAATGCCAGTTAGGGAAAGTACAGGCCCGTTATACAGTGTTGGATAGTATGCGGCAGCATACCCAACAACAGCCTCGGCCTCAATAGCAGGCACAGATACGGCCGAAAGAAAATATGCCCAGGCAAGAAAATACCCGGCAAAATTTCCATGTGAGAACTGACCGTACCTCACAATTGAACCAGACCTTGGGATCATAGCTCCCAGCTCGGCGTAATTCAGGGATATTATGAGGACAATGACTCCTCCAATTATCCAAGAAAGTATGGACGCAGGCCCGGCTAAACCAGACGCGGCAAAGGCGGCAAAAAGCCACCCAGATCCTATAATTCCGCCCAAGCTGAGAAATAGGAGATCCCAGGTGTTCAGACTTTTTCGTAATTTCCTGTCGGAAATTCCAACTTTAGTCGAACTTGTCTCCATGAGAAACTTCTACTAACACACCATACTTAAATTTTTCCCGATCGATTATTGGCATTAAGCTGGATCACTCGCTTTTCTATTGCTTGATGTTAAGGCTCTTGATGTTGAAGCTTCTTGAAATGGCTTCCCTGAAGAGTTTTATGTTTCTTCCTTCCTTGCCGATGGCCTTTCCAATCTCTCCTTGCTCAACAGAAACAAGAATGTCAGTCTGGCCTTCTTTCCAGTTGATGTAGATTTCCTTGACCTTGAACCTGAAGAACACGTTACGCACATAAGTAAGAAGATCCCTGGAAAACTCAGCCACGAGGATGTGTTTGTTGACTTTCTCCTTCAGGCTTGTGATGATGTTTGGGTTTCTCTTGAATAATTCTGCCAGTCTTCTCTCCCCGACGATAAACAGTATCATATCATCGTTTTCAAGACATTCCTTGAGCTCCACGCGTCCAATCTTTTCAAAAAGGGCTATATAACCCATAATTTTGTTATCTATCGTTACTTCTTTCATTGACACACTGATCCAAGTTTTGAGAAATTGCCTATTTTAGACTTTATAAGCTTGCATATAAAAAATACTTTCGTAGCAGCCTACTTGGTAAAAGCCCTGTAAACTAGATTTACAGCGCCTGTACCCAGTGTAATTGGCTGTCCTACGATGATATTTTCGGCCACTCCTGTTAGCGGGTCCACTTCCCCAAGCAACCCTGCCCTCAAGAGATGCTTGGTTGTAATTTCGAATGCGGCTCTTGCAAGTACACTGCTCTTTCTGCCAGATATACCCTGCCTTCCGACCGCCCTCACTGAACCTCCAAAGGTCATCATGTCAGAGACCAGCATAAGGTGCCTATGGTCCACTTCAAGACCCTGTTCACTCAATGTTCTCAGGGCCTCTTCGTAGATGGCGTTTCTTGCGGCTTCTATTCCAAGAACCTGAGCAATTTCTATGATATCATTGGTAAAGGTCCTGTTGGCATCTACCTCATCTATTTCAAGGACTTCTTTCAGGTTTGAACCCTGCGTATAGAGAATCCAGCTCTTTGTTGCCTGGTCCACTCTGGCAATTGCCCTTTTGATTCCGGGAACTCCCTTGATGGTGAGAACCTTTAGCTGCTCCTGGACCTGGTAAAGCCTCTTGAATGATTCCTGCTGAGGCTTTACTGCGATGTCTTTGCTATCAGCGTCGCTGATTACGGTGATGCCTTTCATCTTTGCAAGCGCGTCAAGCAGGTCTGATTGGTTCACAAGCCTTTCTGACATCTTTGCATGATCTGGCTTGATTGTAAGCAACATCTGAGTAATGTCAGTGACTATATCTGCAACATCAATGACTGTGGTGTTTTCCAGTTCCTTGACCACGTTCATGACAACATCTTCGGAGTTTTCATACTCATGCTTAAGGTAAACAGTCATGCTTGGTGTGCTTGGTATTCTCCTGGCATCTACGATTTCGATGAGCCTTGGTAGGCCCAGGGTAACGTTCATTTCCCTTACTCCCGCAAAGTGGAAGGTCCTCATTGTCATCTGAGTTCCAGGTTCACCAATGCTCTGAGCAGCGATTATCCCCACCGCCTCAAAGGGATCAATCCTCTTGGATACAAGATCCTTACCAACCCTGTCCATAAGCTCGTCGAACTGTTTCTGGGTCAGAGATTCCTTGTACTTGGCCAGTTGCTCTGCGAGTGATATTGAAAGCTCAATTTCCTTCTTGCCGGCAAGAGATAGAATTTCTTTCACCTCTTTGCTTAGGGAGTCCATATAAGCTGGTTTTTCGACAACCTGGACCTTTGGAAGCTCAATTTCCTCGAAGTCCTTGAATTCCACAAGTTTTTTCTTTCCTTTTCTGAATTGGGAAACGGGAATAGGATCAATTGACTCGACTGATTCTACTGCAAGAATCGTCCTGAGGCCGACCTTCTTCTTTTCCACTGCATTGCCACCCTCCTTGTACTCAGCAATGCCTGAAATTTTTAACCTGTAAGGAAACACCTTCTTGTCAAATGTCACATATGCATCGGTTATCCCGGGCTTTACATCTGCATCCACAGCATAACCAACAGGTGCTTTCTTTGAAATGGTTTCAATGTTCTTCTTTGTATCCTTGAAAATAATTGAAGGCATTTACCGCACCTCTTCGTTCTCAAGGTCAAAGGCAAGATAGTCCACATCCACCGTTTCACCTTTGTCGCTCCTGGTGGGGTCAACTCCATCCTCTCCGTATTTGAACTGTATCACTGCCCCAACAGTGTCCTGGACTCTCAGGGATTCGTCGACCTTGAGGTCCTCGAAAGCGTTGATCAGCCTTCTCTGCATGTAACCGCTCCTTGAAGTCCTGACGGCAATATCCACTAAACCTTCCCTTCCTCCAATACTGTGCATGAAGTATTCCAGCGGATTCAACCCTTCCTTGTATGATGACTTGACAAAACCTCTGGCCATTGCACCAATATCTTCTGTTTTGAAATGTGGAAGTGTCCTGCCATAGTATCCCCTGTTAAGCCTGCCTCCTCTCACGGACTGCTGCCCAACCATTCCAGCCACTTCGGAGATATTAAGCATTTTTGCCCTTGCTCCGGACCTGGCCATAATAACTGATGGGTTGCTCAGACCAAGGAAAGCACTTGCTATCTTACCTGATTCATCTCTTACTGAACCTGTGGTGGAAAGAATTTCAATTTCAAGAGTGTCTTCAACGGATCGCCCAGGGGCCGGCTGCAACTGGCCTGCCCTGTAGGTTTCAACAAGCTTGTCTGTCCTCTCAATAGCCTGCTGTGATATTTCATCGATTCTTGCAATTGCGCTCTCTGGGATATCATAGTCGTTAATTCCTGTTGAGAAACCTCTCGCACTAATGAAGGCTACACCAAGCCTGGTCATTCTGTCTATGAACTTTGCAGCTTCCTCAGGCCCATATTTCCTGAAGATCTTGTCGATAATCTCGCCAGAGAAGGAGCCTACGGCCGCATCGTCTATTGTGCCATGTGTCATTTTTCCGTTGATGATGTAGACATCCTTGTCGATTGGTTCTACTTCAAAATCACATTTTTCCTTCGCTGAAGAGCAAAGTTTGCTAGGGAACTTTAGATTAAGCCCTTCCGGAAGAATGAGCGAGAAAATGTCCCTTCCCCTGTAGAATTTCTTTCCGCCAACAATTTCAACCGGTGGCATCCGGTTGAGCTTTAGGTAGCTTAGCATGTGCACTGTCTGTGCCTCAGGAAAGAGAGGGTTGCCATGGGTCAGAAGGAACATTGCAGTAATATGGTCGTGGATACCGCCTATAATTGGTCCACCAAATCTTGGAGACATAATCTGTTCCTGTACTTTCATGATGATTCTTGCTTCGGCCCTTGCTTCTTCCTTCTGGACAATGTGAAGATTCATTTCATCCCCATCAAAGTCAGCATTGTAAGGCGTGCAGACCGCAAGATTGAACCGGAAAGTCTGGCCGGAAAGTATCCTCACGGTATGGCCCATCATGGACATCCTGTGCAATGAAGGCTGCCTGTTGAATAGTACAATATCGCCCTCGGTGAGCTGCCTTTCCACTATCCATCCTGGTTCAACCCTTTTGGCATTCTCCTCTGCATTCTGTGCTGTAAGCTTTATTCTTCTGCCGTCAGGCCTGATAATGTAATTGACGCCTGCAAGGTATCTGTCGAATTCATCTCTTGGCTCTGGTCCCCTTGCTACTACCTCTCTCACATGGTCAATGTTAAAGATGTTCACAGTTACCGGAACTGTTAGTTCCCTTGCAGCTTTTTCCGGGACTCCAACCTCGTTAATTGAAAGGAAAGGTTCCGGCGATATGACCGTCCTTGCTGAGAAATTTACCCTCTTACCAGAAAGGTTGGACCTGAATCTCCCTTCCTTTCCCTTCAGTCTCTGAACAAGAGTTTTCAAGGCTCTTCCGGACCTGTGCCTTGCAGGGGGTATCCCGGCGGTCTGGTTATCGAAATATGTAGTAACATGGAACTGAAGAAGGTCCCAGAGATCCTCTATTATGAGTTGTGGAGAACCATTATCCCTGCTCTCCCTTAACCTCTGGCTTATTCTGATGATGTCCACAAGCTTGTGGGTGAGATCATCTTCGCTTCTCTCCCCAGTTTCCAGTGTAATTGAAGGCCTGACATTGATTGGCGGTACAGGAAGTACAGTGAGAACCATCCACTCTGGCCTTGCAACTTCATGGTTAAGGCCAAAGAACTGAAGATCCTCGTCAGGGATTCTCTCGAGCCTCTCCCTGATTTCCTTTGGAGTGACCTTTATCCCTTCTTCCCTGAAAGTTGTGGGCTTGTCGAGGATTATTTTGATCTGCTGTGCTCCACAGTGTGGGCAGACCATCCTTGTTGAAGCCTCATCGGTGACCTTCTTGCTCATCAGCCCTATTATTTCCGGATCGGATGAAGAGAAAGAGTATTGGCTGAATTTCTCGGAATATGACTTTACCTCATCTTCTGTAAGCTTGATCCTTCCGCAAGACTTGCAAGTTGAATCAAGTAGAGTCTTGATTTCCTTTATGAAACCCACATGAACTACAGGCATGGCGAGTTCAATGTGCCCGAAATGTCCGGGGCATTCATCGACCTTCCCGCCACACGTAGCGCACTTGAGCCCTGGCTCTATAACGCCCAAATGGAGATCCATAAGACCTCTTTCGATTGGATATCCGTCATCATCATAGGTGTCTGCAGTTATGACTTTCACCTGTGACATCTTTCTAATCTCCTCAGGGGAGAGGAGGGCAAATTGTATCCTGTAAATTCTCTTAGATATTCCGCCGGTCATTTTAGATCACCCAAAATAAGTCTCATCATTACACCCATTGAACTCAGCTCGTCCCTCATGAGCTTGAAGGCATAGCTTGTCTCAACTGGATGGATATTTCCTGTGTTTCCACAGACAGGACACCTTGGCGTCCCTTTCTTTCTGTCAAGTATTGCAATATGGCCACACTTTGGATTGCCGCACACATATAGGATTGTACCATCGCTCTGGTCAAGCAGCCTGTCCTTAATTACCATTGCAGCGCCGTGGGCAATCAGGGTATCTCTTTCCATTTCTCCGAATCTGAGACCACCCTGCCTTGACCTTCCTTCTGTTGGCTGCCTTGTGAGTATCTGGACCGGACCTCTGGATCTTGCATGGAATTTCCCTGCAACCATGTGATGTAGCTTCTGGTAATAAATAACTCCAGTGAATATATCAGCGTCGAATTTCCTTCCTGTGATTCCGTCATACATGACTTCGGTGGATGATTGCCTGAACCCGAGCTTCACAAGGTCCTCCCTAAGACTTTTTTCCGGCTCTCCGCTGAAGATTGTGCCATCTACGACCTCTCCCTTCTGGGCTGCAATTTTACCACCGATCATCTCAAGGATATGCCCGACTGTCATTCTTGACGGAATTGCGTGAGGATTGATGATGATATCAGGAATTATCCCTTCTTCAGTGAACGGCATGTCCTCCTGAGGGACCACTGCACCAATGACACCTTTCTGCCCATGCCTTGAAGCAAACTTATCTCCGAGTTCAGGAATCCTCTCGCTCCTCACCCTTATCTTTACTACTCTGCTGTTGCTCTCAGACACTGTAAGAATAACATTATCAACGAAACCTTTCTCATTTGGCCTCATTGTAATTGAGGATTCTCTCCTCCTTTGCGGACCCAGCTTGTCTCCGCCTTCCTCTAGGAATCTAGGCGGTGATGTCTTTCCCACTAGAACTTCTGATCCTTCCACATAAGACTCAGGATAAATGATACCGTTCTCATCGAGGTTTCTGTAGAACTCCTCAGCTCTCGCGCCGAGAACATCGTGGGTAGGGATTTCGAATCGGTCTTCCTGGCCTCCGGGATACCTTCTTTCCTCAGCACTGTATGTCCTGAAGAATGTACTTCTGCCCAAACCTCTTTCCACTGCAGACTTGTTGAACACAATTGCATCCTGTATGTTGTAACCCTGGTATGACATGATTGCAACCACGAAGTTCTGCCCGGCCGGTTTCTTCTCGTACTTGATGAAGTCCATGACTCTCGTTGTGACAAGAGGCACTTGTGGGTAGTGGAGCACATGTCCTCTCGTATCCGTCCTTATCCTGAAATTGCTAGAAGAAAGGCCGATTGACTGCTTTGTCATGGCTGCTGCCATTGTGATCCTCGGTGATGAGTTGTGTTCCGGGTATGGTGTTACCGAAGCTGTAACCCCAAGAATCAGTGCCGGGTCAACCTCAAGATGTGTGTGCTCTGCTGTTAGAAGAGACTGTGCCTCAAACTTGTTGCCACAGTGCTCACACTGCAAAAGTGCTGGTGAATCTGAAATCTCCTTCTCTCCTGGGTTGAGCCATTTTATCTTGCTCCTGTACAGAAACTGGTTACACTTGGGGCATCTTTCGGGGAAGTCGAATCCATACACCGCTATGTACAGGTTTTCTTCTTCCTCAGCGTCCACAAGTTCGAGGGCCCCTCTCTTTATGAGATCTTCAATGCCATATTCCCCTGTCTGAAGTTTCTTCAGCATGTCACTGTTAATCACAGTGGTGGCATTTTTGACCACGAGCAGAGGCCTTCTGATCCTTCCTCTGTCACAGTTAATTATTACTTCCCTGGTCGAGTCATCATACCTTACATTAACCTCTGGTGAGATCTTGCCTCTCCTTCTCTCTTCTCTTACTCTGATTGTAAGCTCAGTGGGATCATCATGGTATCCAACAAAGTCTCCGTTCAGGTATACTCGGCCTGCATCTGGATTTTCCCCTTCAACTTCCTGTAGGTCCATTCCCTTCAGGGTTTCAAGGACTATGGTCGGGTTATACCCTTCTGTAACATTGATTATAAGGGCAGCATTCTTTACAAGGCCACAATTCTGACCTTCCGGTGTCTCGTTGGGGCATATTCTCCCCCATTGTGTTGGGTGAAGGTCTCTTGCTTCAAAGTGCGGCTGGGAACGTGTAAGGGGGGAAATAATCCTCCTCAGATGGCTCAGGGTGCTTACGTTCGACACCCTGTCTAAAAGCTGGGAAACACCTGTCCTACCTCCAATCCAATTCCCTGTTGCCATTGCGTGGAGAATTTTTTGCGAAAGGAGATCCTGCCTTACTGCAGGTTTCAGCCTGATGCCTTTCTTCCTGTTGTATGTCCTTTCAAGCTGGTACTTAAGATCTTTCATTACAGCCTGGAATGCATTCCTGAAAAGTTCATCCAGAAGGTCTCCGGCGAGCTTTACTCTCTTGTTTGCGAGATGGTCCTTGTCGTCTTCTTTCCTGATTCCAAGATGAAGTTCAAGGAGTGATCTTGCCATTCTTCCAAGATAAATAGCCTTCTTCATCCTGTCCTCAGGCCTGTCGCCCAGGTGAGGCAGAAGTGACCTATCAAGCATCTGTGAAACTTTCTTTTCCCTGAATTCCTTCGCCTGGCCAGCTGCGAATCTTTTCTCGAGGTATGCTATTGCATCCTCATTGTTGCTTACCCCGTTTGGGGGAAAGATCTTGGGGCTCTTTGACTCCTCAATGTTGGCATAAATAATTGGCTCCATTCTTTCCGTTGATGCAATGGAGTTGTGGACGTCCACGTCTCTGTCCATTCCAAGAGCTTTTAAAAGAATTGCGAGTGGGATTGAGCCTGCTACACTTGGAATTGAAACCGATATTATTCCGTCGTTTCCCCTTTCCATGGAGGTTAGTGCCCTAAATCCTGCTTTCTGGGAGAAAACCTTTGCAACCTCAACCTTGCTGTCATATTTTTCCTCGAATTCAACAAGAATCTTGTTTGGAGCGAGGTCCTCGAGTGAAGTAATGACCCTCTCAGAGCCGCCAATGATGAAGTAACCTCCTGAATCATCAGGATCTTCGCCCACATACTGCAGTTTCTCCCTTCTGCTCGCGTCTATTGGGCCATTATTCTTTTCAACATAAACATCCAGGTTATTTCCTGTAAGCGAACATACCTTTGACCTTACCATTACAGGCAGGTCTCCTATCTTGATGTTCTCTGGCTCTTTTTCCATTCCGTCCTCGACGACCCTGACCCTGAGGGTTATGGGTGCCATGTAGTTTAGGTCCCTGAGCCTTGCCTCGTTTGGTGTGATCTGGTTGGAAGCGCCGGATGCCTCCTTGATTTCCGGTGAACCCACCCAAATTGTTGGTTCCCCGACAAACCGGCCTTTTTCTCTGACTCTACCGTAATAGACCCTGATTTCCCTGCCGCCCGTTTTTGTTTGGTCAAGAACCATCAATCCAGGCTCTTCCTCGTCCGAGACTTTGGTTTCGTCGACGACCTGCTGCATTACGCTTTCAGGGTTTCCAAGCGTTGCAACAAAATTATTGTATGAATCGATTTGATGACTTACTACACTCTCATTTCTGAAGAAAAAGTCTATGAGCTCCTTCATTTAAAAACCTCGCTAGATATTGCCCTGTAATATACGGAGTATCCCATGGTCGGACTCTTGCGTATGATTTTAATTATGGTGCCACTTTCCAGTGGACCGTGAATTTCCTCAAGAGCCTTGATCGCTGGATCAGTCCTACTTATTTTAGGCAAAAGGTCTCTAGCTATCCCAATCTCACTTAAAACCTTATCCTCATCCTTCTTTGGAACAACATGATGTTCCGGTACCAACTCGTGCTGCAGCACATTGAATTTCCCCACTTTTTTCACTCCCCGTAACGGGCCCAGAGGGATTCGAACCCTCGACCACCTGGTTAAAAGCCAGATGCTCTACCTAGCTGAGCTATGGGCCCAGAGCGCAACGTTGCGTCCACAGATATCACCACAGATTATAAATATTCTTGGAAATCACAAGAACTCTTTCTTGATAGAAATTTTCTGTAGTTTTCTCTTTCAGCTTCAACCAGAGGAGTAAGTAAATATAATTTAAAGGATCAACTTTAGATCATTGTGAGTTGATTGGGACCCTTCCAGAGCGATCTGGGCGTTTTCAGATCCATTGTTCAGGAGAAGCGTTCATAAGAGGAACAGACTTAATTTAAGCGACAGCAAAAGGACAAAATTGAGTTTGAAGCAGAACAAATGCATAAGAGCTCTACTTTAATGGTAGCCTATGATGAATTGAGTGAAAAGCATGCAAATACCAGTAATATCTCACTTTCACAAAGATGTTTCGCGGAAAGGAAGCATCCAAAGCATATCAGAGTCACTGTGGAGTGAATTGAAGAGGAAGAATAACGATCGATGCCACACACACTGATTTGCAGATAACCAATGTAA
>JAKAUW010000011.1 GCA_021817455.1 Thermoplasmata archaeon
TTTAAAATTGCCTATGACCACATCCAAGGGAAGCGTTCCGTCATCATTAGGTTGGGACCAATTCCAGCAGAAACCTGCAGTCAACCTAGCCTTCTTGCCATTTCTGGATTTCTCCAAAATTGCATGCTCCAATTCTTCCGGGGATTCAAAAATTCTAAAATCAAAATTTTCATCTCTGGACCATATTACATTTGCTGTTCTTTCCACTTCTAAAGTGTTGTTTAACCAATTCACGAATGCGTCTGAGCCCTGACATCTAAATTGTGCCTCCAGCTTGAACTTTAGAACTTTTGTGTTCATGGTTTTAGCATGCTCTTCAATATATGTGGTGGAGCCAACCTCGTCTGGCCTTATTATCTGGTAATTGTCCACAAAGAAAACGGATACCTTGGATGCCTTGATCAACTGTTCTACAATTGGGTCATCGTTTCTGTCCTCTTTTCTTGTGAATCTGCTCATGTCTTTAGGCCACATCCTGTGGGCTTCATCAGCTATTATAACATCCACTTCGTTTTCATTCGCCTTGCCATACTGGTTGAAATGTCTGACCTGAAGAGTACTTCTACGACCTAGAATATTTCTTAATGTCTCTGTAAAAGCACGGGATCCGGTAACATAGTGTGTATTGTACTGACCCTTGGACAGATCACCCATTAGGTTCATGGCAATAACAGACTTACCGGTACCAGGTCCACCTTCTATAATCAGGGTAGTCTTTTTCCCGTCTGAAAAGCCTTCCTTTACTGCGTTTATGACCATGTCATAAACTACTAGTTGCTCATCAAGCAGGGTATATTCCTTCAAACCATCTACAACCCTCGCTATATGCTCCATGAGCTTCTTGCTAGGGCGTAATTTGCTGGCTTCAATTCTTTTCAGTACTTCTATACCGTCTCCTTTTGATAATTTTTCCACAAGGAAATTACTGAGTTTCCTGACTTCATCTTTCGTAAATAGCGGGTATGATGCAAGGTACTCTTTGAATTTATCAGCATAAATTTCATCATTTGGGTTGTAAGGGTAATTGTGGAGATATGAACAAGCATGCAGGTCTATTGGTGTGTCCCCCTCATAAAATGCTGTGTGATAATCCTGCAGGTACTCCTTATATTGCCCAACCTGAACAGAAGGGTGCAATACATCTCTCTTTGTTCCCCCCACCCAGGTAGATAACTCTCGCTCCCCCACGGACTGGTCTGCGTTTTGCCACTGCTTTAGTTCTATAATGACTGCATTATCTTTTGACTGTTCATTCTTACCGCAAATCAGGCAATCAAGCCTCTTGGAAGTTTGTGGGAGTTGATACTCAAGAATTATTCCATGATCCACTAGGTTAGCATATTGGAATATCATGGAAACTGCTCTCAGGGAATTCTGCCAGGAGTTTACCTCAGCCTCATTTGGATAGTAGTGAAATTGCTGAAAAAAGCTGTTTTTAAGTTTATCTGCAATTTTGTTGTACGTTGTGTCTTCTAAGAATTGCGAAGAAGTGCCAGAATATAGTCGCATATTAATGAAGCACTTCATTTTAACCTTGAACTTTTCCATACAAATAGTCGAATCATTTTAATGAACCAAAGATATTGAATAGCTTCCGGAGAGTAATCACCAATACCAGTGCAGGAGCTGATCCTTTCTTTCAGAACATGTCTTAAGGCAAAACCGGATAAAATTCCAAAGTCTTCCCCGATTCAAAATTAGAAAAAATGAGTGTTGTAAATGATTCACCATAAAATGTGTTTAAAATTAAAATAAAAGTGTTCATCATTCAGTAGCAGTCTGTATAAGTTCTCCACTGACAGAAGACCCTATGGCTGTCCTTCTGGCATACACATATGCAATGCTGAAAAACACCCAGGCCAGTACCACAATTGGAGCTACAAGGAAAGGCATGGTAATTCCCAGAAGCGAGTAGTAGATGGCAACCAGCATTATGGCTGAAGTGGCAGTCGGCACTAGGAGCCAGAGAGCCCATTTTTTGCTTGCAATGGACAGTAAGCTCAGGGAAGTATTGGACAGGATGTGGATGAGCAGTGTTCCTAGTGTGGCGATTGTTGCAAATATTGCCCAGGCGAAGTAAAGGCCCGTATAGAAGCCATAGAAGTACCAGAAGAGTCCGCCTGTGAGTGCAGCAATTGCCACTGACACAGCAAAGGTGAACCTTACGGCGTTGTAGGGTGTCCCAGATGCATCCGTTTTTGCCAGAAAGGCTGGCAGGGCACCGTCACGGGCTAGGGCAAAGGTAACCCTGGTGAGTGGTGTGCCCATTCCCACAACTGTTCCATACGTGGAAATGAATGTGACAGCAAGAAGGTAAAGGTATATGCCCACAACGCCAAGGTATTCCCTTGTCACCTGGAGGCCGGGTATCACGGCATTGACGAATCCGGTCATATTGGAAATGCCATAACCCACCGTCATGGCGTATGATCCCAGGACAAATACCAGTCCGGCAAGAAGCACCACATATAGCACTGCCCTGCCAATAGTCCTTGAAGGTGCTCTAGCTTCCTCTCCCATAGGCACAACTGATCCATAACCTGCAAAGGAGAGGTAGCTTCCAACTATGAAGCCCAGGAATACGCCATGCCAACCACCTAGGGCATACTGAGGCGTAAATGCTGTGAAAGTATTGTCAGGTGCCCGCCCTATCACAGCCAGGGATATGATCAGGATGGCTGCAAGCTGAATCAGGCCTATGAACATCACCAGCCTCAGGGATGGCTTGATGCCTCTCGACATGAAATAGAAGGATAGAACAGTCATTGCACCCATGTAAATTATTCCAGACCATACGGGAAGGTTGGTTCCAAGGGCATAATTTAGCCCCTTTGAGAAACCCCAGATCACAATAAGGAATTCCAGGCCAAGGTTTGCAACCTGGTAAAGCACGTACTGGAACCCAGTGAAGATTCCGGCACTCCGTCCCATTCCTTTCGCCACATAGGCATAGTAGCCACCTGCATGCGATACTATTCTCGAGAACTGGTAAACAGTGTTTGCAGCCAGAAGCACTGCACCCATTCCTATGAGGAAGGCAAGAGGTGTGGAGCCAAGCGCAAAACCTGCTGCGCCAAGTATGAGCCCCCCCAGTATGGTGATGGGCGTGATCTGTCCCAAAGCCTGAAAAACCAGTTCCTTAGTTCCTATTGATTCTGCTTTTAGCATAAGAACCAGTTAAATCCGGCGTGGTGTTAATTGTTTTGTAGTGGTACGATATACAAACTTAAATTACGAGAATCGTATAGTCTCAATGATGTACAACCTGTGCAATCAGTAAATTAGGGGCCTGAAAGCTGTTTATAGGAATTTGATCTCACCATGATTGGACTGATAAATCCATAATTTCCCTGCATCCTTTATTAGATCCCTCATCTTTCACTGAAAAGTTCACAACATGACCTCTGAGCCTAAGGAACACATCTACCTTGATCAGGTTTTCACTTATTTTAAAGCAAAGCCTGGACCGCTCGGAATGCTCATTCTAGCATCCATTTTCACAAATTTCATGGTCTCATTTGACGTTAATCTCTACTTCTTCAGTTCCCCTTACATAATCAGTGCCATATCCGCCCCGCTCATTTATCTTGGAATTTCTGCCAGCTCATTCACCCTCGGGGTGATCATATTCGCAACAGTGGGCGGCTATTTATTCACGAATTATTCCATAAGGAAACTTCTCCTTCTTTCAATTGCAATCATTACTATTTTTTCAGTCCTCACGGGTTATGTCCAGAACGTGTGGGAACTCGTGGCCGCCAGGTTCCTTTTTGGACTTGGGAATGGCCTTTTGCAGGGGCTCATAACAAGTCTGCTGGGAGGGTTGCATCCACAGAAGAAGGGTTTCCTGCTATCCCTTAAGGGGGTTACCTTCAGCGCTGGCCTCCTGTTCGGGCCATATGCTGAATCGTTCTTTGCCCCATCCTACGAGGTCCCGTTCATCATTACCGGCATCGTTGGTATAGCCTGCATTTCCTTGGTTGTGCTGTACCTGCCGGAAATCTACATGAGGAGAACACACGAATCGAGCCTGGATATGAGACGGCTTTTCAACAGCAATACTACAAGAGTTTTCATGAGCATATTCTTCTTTGGAATCGGGCTGTTCGGCATGCTGGGATATTTCTCAAGGTTCATGCTCGGTGGGCTTAATTACAGCAACGGACAGGCTGCGCTGGTTTCCTCCATGCTTGGGCTTGGAGGGATCATAATGAGCCTCCCCACTGGCCATTTAAGTGATGTCTGGAGCAGGAAGTTAACTCTAGCGGCAATGTTTGTCATCATGGCATTCTCAAGCATAGCTATATTCGGGTTTCACCTTGGTTACCTGGCAATGGCCCTTATAACGCTCCTCTTCGGGGGGGCATACAACAGCCTCATAAACATAGTTTCCGCTGCGGCACAGGAACTGGGGGACAGCAGGGACATTGGGCAGCTCTCAGGTTCAGCATTCTCCTTCTATTATGCGGGAGGCATACTGGGCGGGCCAATGTTCGGCCTCATCCTTAATTCTTCAGGCTTCGAGGCTGCCGGCCTCATTACCGTCACCGTTTTCATGGTCATCGGGTTGCTTTTCACAATGAGCATCAGGGAGTACAGTTCCAGGAGAGGAACCTCTCATGTGCAGAAATTATAGGCCGCATTAGGTGAGCATCACTATCCAGGCAATTCAATCAAAAACATATATGCAGTTGTAATTGCAATCAGTCAAAGAGGTCAGTTCATGTCAAAAATCCTTGTCAATGTAGCATTGCCATACGCCAACGGGCCAATTCACCTGGGGCATGTTGCCGGTGCCTACTTAAACTCAGATATTTTCGTCCGTTTTCTCAGGATGCATGGCCATGAGGTCATGTTTGTATCAGGCAGTGATGAACATGGCACTCCCGCAACGCTGGCAGCTGACAGGCTTCACATTTCACCCAAAGAGATCGCGGACAGGTACCACAGGGAGCACCTTGAATCCTTCACGAAACTCGACATCATTTTCGACATCTATACCAGGACCACATACCCTGAACACCGCGAAACTGTAGCTGAATTCGTCCTGGATTTTCAGAAAAAAGGCCTTCTTTCGGAACATACAATGGTATCCCCATTCTGCCCGACTGACAACCGGTTCATGCCGGATAGATACATTGAAGGGAAATGCCCCAACTGCGGTTTTGAGGAAGCCAGGGGCGACCAGTGCGACAACTGCGGGAAACTGCTTGACCCTCAGGAACTGATCCAGCCAAGGTGTGTCTTGGACGGCACAACCCCAGAGTTCAGGGAAACAAAGCACATGTTCTTCCGCCTGGACCTTTTCCAGGACCGGCTAATCGAATGGCTTGAAGGCAAGGATTTCTGGCGGCATAGCGTCCTGGCATTCACCAGGAACTTCATCAAGGCAGGCCTCAGGGAGCGCCCAATCACCAGGGACATTGAATGGGGCGTTCCGGTGCCGCTGAAGGGATACGAGCACAAACGCATCTATGTATGGTTTGAGGCACTTCTGGGATACATTTCAGGAGCCAGGGTCCTATCAGAACGCATGGGTAAGAAGGATTACTGGAAGGAATTCTACTTCGACAGAGACGTGAAGATGTACCACTTCATGGGCAAGGACAACATAATCTTCCACACAATCATCTGGCCCGCCATGCTCATGGGCAGAGGGGGATACAACCTGCCTTACATTGTGATTGCAAATGAGTTCCTTACATTCAACGGCAAGCAGTTTTCCAAGAGCAGGGGCATAGGATACAGCGTGGACGACATCCTGAAGCTTGCATCAAAGGATTACGTGAGATACTACATGTCCTCCATAATGCCCGAGAGTTCGGACACAGACTTCAACCTTGATGATTTCCAGTCCAGGGTGAACGGCGAACTCATTGACAAATTCGGCAATTATATTCACAGGCTTACCAGCTTCATTGCCAACAATAACCTGAAAATATCGTCCTCACAGACCAAGCCTGATGAAACAGACAGGGAAGCGCTAGAGTTTGCCCGGGAGAGGATCAACAATTACAACAGCCTCCTGGAACGGGTGGAGATCAAGAAGGCATTGGGCGAATGGCTTGAACTGGTCAAGTATGCGAATTCTTACTTCAACAACGCTCAGCCATGGAGGCTTGTGAAGTCTGATATTGACCAGTGCGTTTCCAAGCTCTACCACTCACTTCTCCTGGCCCAGTACTGCACTGGCATGCTGTATCCATTTGTCCCTGATGCATCAGCAAGGATAATGGAAACCATAGGCTCAGGCAAATACCGTACTCATGGATTCACCTCGGATCTGCTCTCGCAGGAAGGGTCTGAATTCAGCCCGGTCAAGGGGGAGCCGCCATTTGAGAAGCTCTCCCTCATAAAGGAGAACCCGAACTTCGCAGACCTGAGGATCGGGGAGATCCTGGAAGCAAGGGAACATCCCAACGCAGACAAGCTCTACGTGCTAAAGGTAAATCTTGGCAGTAGTGAAATCCAGCTTGTGGCAGGGCTCAGGAAGCATTACATGGCAGATGAGCTGGTTGGTAGGAAGATCGTTGTGATTGCCAATCTCAAGCCTACAAAGCTGAGAGGGGAGATATCACAGGGAATGCTTCTTGCTGCAGATGACGGCGAAACCGTATCCTTGCTTTCACCACTTGGGGAAAACCTTAAGGCAGGAGATCCTGTGAGGATGGGCCAGTACGGATTCAACAATTCAGGCAAGATAGAGCTGGAAAAGCTCAAGACTCTTGAACTCAGGATGGAAACAGCAGGAGATAAGGTTGTAGCCACCGCCCTTCTGGATGGAAAGAGAGAGGAAATACTGGCCGGTGGTTCTCCTGTAACTTCGCACAGGCCCGTAAAGGAAGGGGCAGAGATCCACTGAGTAATCAGAAATTCAGGGATAGGCTGATGTCGAAGGGAAACGATACTGATATGGAGAAAGATATGGCGCCCAGATCCTTCTGCAGCCTGTTCATGACCGTTATGAACCTGTGAATGTACTTTGTGAGCATCCCTACCAGGTGGTTCCTCTTCCTCGCGGCGTGGCCACAAACTGCAGCAAGCTTGATCACCTTTCCATAGGCAGCATCAGGGTCCTGATCCGCATTGGAATCAAGGTCGTCAAACTCTTTCAACAGGTAGGCATCAAGATTCTGAAGGTCCTCAAGGCCAATGTCAAGGTCATTTTCCACACCGGAGAGCCAGTTTTCAACTCTTTTCGAGAAGTCTTCCAATGTTGGCACAACTCATATTCACAATTCCCTGATTTCAATCTTAGGTTTACAACTTTAACTGGAAAATTCGTCCATGGAGGTTTAATATATTTGGTTTCATTACCTAGAGATTCTATTGATTTATATGTCACCATATACCAAGTTTGAAAAGGCAAGGATTATCGGAGCCAGAGCCCTTCAGGTTTCCATGGGGGCACCAGTTATCATAGACGTGCCACATACCCTTTTTGATCCAGTGGACATTGCCATGCTGGAATTCGAGAACGATGTTATTCCCATAACAATAAAAAGGGAACACAAGGAATAATCGCTTACAAGAACCCTTGGCCCTGATTTTTATAACTTCTCAGTTGTTCATTCTTGTATCCAGACAGTCCTGATATTGGCAAATTCCAGGAGCCCGTAGCGGGATAATTCCCTTCCAAGCCCGCTCTTTTTTACTCCGCCAAATGGCACTCTCGGATCTGATGCAACGATCTTGTTGATGAATACCATCCCGGACTCTAATGACGGGGCTATCTTCTCAGCTTCCTCCGCATCGCCCCACACCGAAGATCCCAGGCCGTATGGTGTCTCATTTGCGATCCTTATGCCGTCATTCACATCAGAGAACTTCTTGAGGATGGCAACAGGGCCGAATATCTCGTCCATGAATGGTTTCTCAGGACTGGCAATAACAGGGGGAACAATGTTTCCTTTCTCCTGGCTAAGAATCTCGACATCTCCAGCTGATTTTAGCGTCCTGATCTGCCCTCTCACGGTCTCAGCCTGCTCCTTTGAGGAAAGCGGCCCCAGGAAGGTCTTCTCATGGGTCGGATCCCCAATGACAAGGCCCCTGAATTCCTCCATGAGCCTTTCATAGAATTCATCATAGATTTTATCCTGGACGATGAACCTCTTTGATGCAATGCAGCTCTGGCCATTGTTCTGCATCCTTCCAAGTGTGGCGTTCTTTGCAGCCTTTTCAGGATCCGCACTGTTGAGAACAATGAAAGGATCTGAGCCGCCCAGTTCTAAGACTGCTTTCTTGAGTTCTCTTCCAGCTGTTTCGGCTATCTTCTGGCCCACGCCGGTGGAACCGGTGAAAGACACGCCGTTGGAGAACTTGATGGTGTCCAGCGCCGTTTGACCTCTAGCAATTACAGACCTGAAAACATCACAATCCATGACCTCCTCCATCAGTTTGCTTGTTCCTGAGACAATGGATGCGTGCTTGAGGACTATTCCATTACCAAGGGTCATTGCAGGAATTGCAGCCCTGAAGACCTGCCAAAGCGGGTAGTTCCATGGCATAATGAGCTCAATGACGCCCAGGGGATCAAACCTCACATAGGATTTCCTTGCCTCGGTTTTGATCACATCGTGTTCAAGGAATTTAGGAAAATTCTCTACGGCATAATCCACCAGGGCTATGCACTTCTTAACCTCAGCAATGCTCTGGGAAATGGGCTTCCCCATTTCCTCAGTCATGGAAGATGCAATCCTGTTGAGGTTCTTCTCAAGGTTTGGTTTCAAAGTGTTTTTCAAATACGCGATCCTTGCATCCAGGTCTTTCCCCCATTCTCCCTGGTTTTTCCGCACGAAGTCGAATTTATACTTCACATCTTCCAGGCTGTCTTCTCTGTATTCGGAGATAACTTTCTCAGTGTATGGATTTACAGTGTGAATTGTCATGTTTAAACATTAGGACATAGTACCTAAGATTTGCCATTTTGTTCCAACATGGTTTATTATCACGTTCAGGTCAGAGGGGATTGTATATGGCTCAAATTTGCACCGGACTAATATATAACTAGGATTTCCACGAAAGAGTTATATACGGTTTTGCCATAACACAGATTACGCACAAAACGGCAAGAAGCCGAATAATACCAGTTTAAAGGCGAAAGGGGGACAATCCCATTGGGGAAGTATGAACTCTTCATTCCAAGACTGGAAAATATGGGGTTGTGAGGTTTAAACTCACTTCTGACAAGAGAAAAGGTGCAAACTTTGGCTCGCCAAATTCATATAATTTTCAATGAAAGAAGGATTAACTCCGGTTGATCCTGCCGGCGGCCACTGCTATCAGGTTTCGACTAAGCCATGCGAGTCATGGGATCGCAAGAAACCGGCGAACCGCTCAGTAACACGCGGATAATCTACCCCCAGGAGAGGCATAACCTCGGGAAACTGAGGCTAATTCCTTATAGCCATCATATGCTGGAATGCTTTGATGGTGAAAGCTCCGGCGCCTGAGGATGAGTCTGCGGCCTATCAGGTCGTATGTGGTGTAAAGGACCACATAGCCGAGGACGGGTACGGGCCCTGAGAGGGGGAGCCCGGAGATGGACTCTGAGACACTAGTCCAGGCCCTACGGGGCGCAGCAGGCGCGAAAACTGTGCAATGCGCGAAAGCGCGACACGGGAAACCTGAGTGCCTTGACAAAGTCAAGGCTTTTCTTAAGCCTAAAAAGCTTAAGGAATAAGAGCTGGGTAAGACGGGTGCCAGCCGCCGCGGTAACACCCGCAGCTCTAGTGGTGGTCACTTTTATTGAGCCTAAAGCGTTCGTAGCCGGTCCTGTAAATCTCCAGAAAAATTCTCCCGCTTAACGGGAGATCCTCTGAAGAGACTGCAGGACTAGGGACTGGGTGAGGTTGAATGTACTTCCAGGGTAGGGGTAAAATCCTGTAATCCCGGAAGGACAACCGGTGGCGAAGGCGTTCAACTAGAACAGATCCGACGGTGAGGAACGAAGGCTAGGGGAGCAAACCGGATTAGATACCCGGGTAGTCCTAGCTGTAAACACTGCCCACTTGGTGTTGCCTCTCCGTTGAGGGGAGGCAGTGCCGGAGCGAAGGTGTTAAGTGGGCCGCTTGGGGAGTATGGTCGCAAGGCTGAAACTTAAAGGAATTGGCGGGGGAGCACCGCAACGGGAGGAGCGTGCGGTTTAATTGGAT
>JAKAUW010000034.1 GCA_021817455.1 Thermoplasmata archaeon
CTATAAATAATATAACATATTAGGAATAAATCAACCTAAAGAGCAGTAGTGCCTTGCATTCTTCAATTTCTTTATTTCACGAAAGTTAAGGCCCCTCATGTCCAGATTGTAATTCCTCTCCAGGTTTCCCCTACCCACCGCAAGGAAACAAATCAGGAACACAAAGACCACCGACAGGACAGTCAGCTCTGTGTAAGTGAAAATGTCATCGTACAGGTAATGCGGCATATGTGTGGAAGTAAAATAATGGAACACATCAGAAATAATGGAGAGTGCAAGGCCTCCTGCCAGAGTAAAGGAGAATTGCCTTTTTGTTATGTCAAATAATCTTGCAATATAGATTGTGGCATATATTGCGACAACAAGGATCGTCAACCCTACTCCGTACCATATAATTCCGGCCACAATGGTTAGAGTTGACATAATTTCATTCATGCAGTCTTCTTACATGAAGCCTGCCTCTGAGCAAGATAGAAGTTCCTCATAGATGGGAGTGGCGCAAGGATGAGCGAAGCAACTCCGAAACCTCCTGTCAGGACCAGGCGGAATATGAATCCTCTGGTTGGATGGAAAAGCACTACCCGGGTTTCAATCCAGACTAGCTCAAGGGTACCAGGGACCATTGCGGCATTCAACGACCATTTCTTTTCAGTCAGGGGCCCATAAATCAGCACAGCCGGGAGGACAGAGAATACAATGACAAGCCAGGCGCCGAAGATAAGAAAATCTTCTACATGCGGTATGTAAGGAAGTGCAAAGTCAATACCCATGGATATGCCGGTAGGGCCCTTGATGAAATTAATTCCCCAGTAAGGGGCAGACGCTATTAGGGCAGCGTCAATCCCGCAAAGTACAACGGCGCTGAAGGGGTCTCGTTCATCCTCCTCAGGTCAAACTAACAGAGCCGGGCTAACAGATACATTCTTTAACTGATAAGTTCAATCTTGCAATGGAATTATACTGAGAGGCTTTCATGCGATTTCCTGTTGCTCAGGAGGAATTCACAAAATCATTAATGCATGATTTGTTTAGAGACTGATGATGAGAGAAGAGACATTCCTCCAGAAGAACGGCGTCATTAAATTGCGTTCGCTTTTTCTTTTGTTCTTCCTGCTTGAGATGATAGCCTACTTTATCGTTTCAGCTATTCCATATAGCAATCCTGCCCTGGTAACACAGCTTCAGTCCCAGCAGAATGCAACTTACTCCCTTGGCCTTGTTGGAATGATATTCTGGATCTTCCCCCATAACATGCTCATCGCCACCATCGAATTCATCCCAATCGTGGGCCAGTTCTTCTTTGTGTACTCCATAATTGCAACACCTCTGGCTCTAGCTGCAACCTCCACCTTTATGGGGGTTCCCGGAATTCTGACGTTCATATCGCTTCTCCTCATACCAGACACAATCATTGAAATGCCGTCATATGCGGTTGCGGCTGCTACCAGTATCTACATGTTCTACATTCTTGTAAAATCACGTTCCAGTTTTAAGGCAAAGATGAGGAAAATCCTCTTCATGTATCTCTTTGTGGTTCTGGAGTTGTTCATAGCAGGGACATTTGAATCTGTGGCCATACAGATGGGCCTGAATCTTCCAGCATCAGAGAGTGCGACATATGTCCTGCTTCTGTGGATCCCGGCAGCAGTTGTGATCTATATGCTGTTCAGGCTGTTCAGGCGCATAAACAGGGATGAGTATGGAAGAACGGAGGATATCACCACAGACTATTTTCAATTTAATTGAAGTGAATATTCTGGATTTCAAGTGCAATAGAGCAAACTATCACAATTATCCTAAACCGGATTTTGCAAAATCAACAAGAATGAGCCTGTTTAATTCCCTTTCAGCACTGGTTATTGTATGGAAACAATTAATATCTGTTTTCCAGATGGATGCCAATCTGGTGAATCTTGGAGAACAAAACAAATGAGCAAAAAGAAAAAGCAGAGTTCGGGCCGGTCTTTTCCATGCTATATTCATTCTTTTCCTCCCGTTCAAGAAGTCAGAGGAGAGTGTATTCCACAATTGCAGAGGATGTGGCTTCATTCAATCCGGCAACAATACTTGAAATGGGAAGCGGGCCTGGAATTGAAGCTGCAATGATCGCCCAGCGGATTCCTCATGTGAAGATCACCTGCATAGACCCTTCACCCACCATGGTCAAAATTGCCAATGACAGATTCACGAAACTGTCAGTAAGGGACAGAGCGGTAAGCAAAGTGGGATATAGCAGCAATACGGGCATCGAAGGGAAATTTGACATAATTTTCTGCTCCCAATCATTCCACCACTGGGAAAATGGAATACGGGATGTGGCCAATCTGATGGAGAAGCATATGGCCCAGGGCACTTTCATTATATATGAGACCCTGGTTGCGGATTCCGGGAATGACAACAAATCCAGGCACAGGCATGGAATGTCAAGGGAATTTGCAGAGTCTACAGAGGTTCAGGGGACAGAGAAAACAGTCAAAATTCAGGATGGTTTGGTTACATTAAGGTTCACTAAGAAAAAATAAGTGTTTGAAAGAGGAATTTTGAAATAGTTTGAGGGAAAATAAGAATTTTAGTGGAATATGATATTCCACAAGTTTACATCAATAACCTTCCGCCATCAACAACAACAAGGCTCCCGGTCATGTAGTCGGAGGCACTTGAAGCCAGGAATACAGCAACTTTTGCAATGTCATCCGGCGTGCCCATTCTGCCCATGGGTATCTGTTTCTTGAAGTCCTCAAGCATTCTCCTTATTTCTTCAGATGCCGGCGTCCCTGATCCGGACATTCCTGTCCCTTCAGTTGCGATCCCTCCCGGGGCGATGGCATTCACTGTTATTCCTGATTTTGCCACTTCAAGCGCGAAGTTCTTGGTGAACATAAGCACCCCGCCCTTAGAAGCATCATACGCAGCTAGCCCTACAGAAGAAGGATGTATGCTGTCGATTGAAGCTATGTTGACAATCTTGCCATGGATTTTCTGCTTTATCATCTCCTTTGCAGCAGCCTTGCTGGTGAACGCAAGGGCCCTCAGGTTCAGGTGGTAGACCTTGTCAAACAGCTGGGGTGACATATCCAGCATGGGCACCGTGGGGTAAATTCCTGCATTGTTCACTAGTATGTCTATGCCACCGAAGACCTTTACCATCTCCGATAACATGAGATCCGGTACCTCTACATCCAGCAGGTCCACATCTATCACAGAAACGGAGTGCCTGTTGCTTTCGGGCAGGTTGCTTATATATTTTTCAACAGGGCTGATTACCTTGTCTGCTACCAGGACCTTGGCTCCTGAATCCACGAATCTCCTTACTATTCCCATGCCTATCCCCATTGCTCCACCTGTTACAAGGGCTCTTTTGCCCGCAAGGGAGAATGGGTTTGTTGTTTCCATCTGTACTTGCATCCTCAACGCCTCTGAGTAAAAAATCCGCTTCGATATAAGACCGGAATCCCTAACTCATGAATCGTTTTTCCCTCAGAATTTTGCCAAATGCGGTAATCTTGGAAACAATCGTAATATGTCTGTTTCAACTGAATACTTTCAGATGTCATTAATATTCGAGGTGGACATTGTAAAATAGTGGGAAACATGCCCGATGCCAAAAGACAAAATGTAACCTCTGAAATTTCAATTCAGGTTGGCAATATCTTCCTGCCCGGAGTCCTGAACTTACCCGACGACTTCCGCTGCACTGTCATATTTGCGCATGGAAGCGGAAGCAGCAGGCTCAGTTCAAGAAACAGGTTTGTTGCAGAGGAACTCAACAGGGGTGGCATTGCAACACTGCTTTTTGACCTGCTGAGTGAGGAAGAATCTGTCTTCAGGAAAAATGTGTTCGACATAGGACTACTTTCCCGCAGGCTCCTTTTTGCCACGAACTGGGTTGCACAAAACCTTCCGGATGGAGGGAGAGGAATTGGCTATTTCGGCGCAAGCACGGGGGCGGCTGCTGCTCTCAAAGCTGCATCAGAGTCGCCCATTTCGATTGGTGCCATAGTCTCCCGTGGAGGGAGGCCTGACATGGCCATGGAATATCTCCCCAGAATAACTGCACCTACTTTGTTCATAGTAGGTTCCAGGGATTATGAGGTAGTGGAACTCAATGAAATGGCATATGAAAGGCTGAACTGCAAGAAGAAACTGGAATTTGTGCGGAATGCCACTCACCTATTCGAGGAGGAGGGTACGCTGGAACATGTTGCAGAATCAGCAAAAAAGTGGTTCCTTGAATACCTTCCCAAGGTCCACTAAAGCAGGGCAGAACAGTAGTGGTAGTTTGATGCCAATCATTTTCTTTTGAGTTAAAAAGACATTCAATGGATGCAAAATGAATGCATTGGTCATCTCTTAAGGCAAATGCTATTTGCAGAATTCAAGCAAAAAATTTGTAACGGAAAGTGCAAATATTTCACTTAATGCAACCCTCCAACCCAGTGTGCCCAATGAATGTGATATTAATGGTAGTTTTCAGAAGCTGAACAAAAAATTCCAAAATTTAACAAGAATTAGGTCAGTTGTTCAACAAAGATTTAAATATGGATACAATTTTCTTTTTATTTAATGAGAATAAGACATTTTAATTCTCTTATGAACTTCTTCGGAGGTTTTTAGGTGACAGAAAGCAATCCCGCTGCACAAACAGCGGTTGTAAAGGCCGAATCAACAGGTGGACTGCTTACCATGGGCATCATAGTGGCCCTGGGACTTTTCCTTGTGGGATTCGATTCCATGATTTTCCTGTTTGGCGGTGCCTTTGTCGACAAGATCACAAATGTCAGCACATCAACACTTGGGATCATGGCCACAGCCTACACACTAGGTATCGTAATATTCAGTTTCGCTGGCGGGTATATTTTCGACAAAGTAACCACCAGGAATGGAATAATCATCTCACTTGCGGTCTTATCACTGTTTTCCGCCCTTATGGGATTCGCCAAGAATGAGATAGAACTGTTTGTCTTCAGGTTCCTGACCGGTGTCGGAACTGGCCTTGCTCAGCCAATGATAGCCTCTTTCCTCGGGGACCTGAGGTCTGTCCATCGCGGCAAACTCATTGCGCTGGTCTCCATAATGTTCAATGCAGGCTTGGCAAGTGCACCTTACGTATTTTCAGGTTTCTCTTCTCCAACTTCATTCTTCTGGCCGTTCGTTATTTCCGGGATAATGGGTGCAGTCGTGATAGCCCTGGTTGCTCTGTTCGTGCCATCTACGTATACATTCAAGAAACATTCGATGAAAGGTATAGTGGAAATACTGAACAAACCGCTGCTCCTCATATCACTGTCTATCATGTTTTTCGGAGTTGGATACTTTGCCTATCTGAGCTATTTCACGCCATACATGCTTAGCCTTCACTACTCCAGGCCAACAATTACTGCCGTATCAAGTGCGCTCGGCTTTGGTGGTATAGCCATGGCTCTTCCAGCAGGCTGGGGTGGAGACAGGTTCAAGAGAATAAGAGTAGTCCAATTAGGAGCTGCTATGATGGTAATTGGAACACTGCTAATCACAGTGCTCCATGTAACTGTGCTTATTGCGGTCTTTGGCCTTGTTCTCTTCGGCGGTGGCTATGCTGTTTATGGGCAAATGAGAGCCTTTACTCAGGAAACTGTAGAGCTTGCATGGGTTGGAACAGCGGTCGGATTCATGGAAGCGCTCTTTAATATAGGTGGAATGGCCGGTGGCCCGTTGATGGGAGCCTTAGTTTCGCATGGATATCAGACTGCTGGTCAGATCGCCATAGTGATACCCATGGCTGTGTGCCTTCTGCTGGCCGTACTGACACCATCAGTGTCAAAAAGGATATGGCGCCCTGAAACCTTGACTGCTGGGCAGCCGGGTGAGGCCGAGGCAGCTTGAAGGATTACTTTGAGAAATACGGAAAGTTTGTCGATGTAAATGGCGTGAAAACACATTATTACGACGCAGGCAGCGGCAAGCCCCTTGTATTGATACATGGGGGCGGCCACTGCGTTGCATCAGCTATACAATGGAAGTACAACATTGAAGAACTTTCCCGGAATTTCAGGGTGATTGCACCGGACGAACTGGGATTCGGGTTGACAGAAATACCCCAAAACCCTGATTATTCCTTAACTGAAAGGGCTGAGCATGTGGCCAGCCTACTGAAAGTGCTGGGAATAAACTCAGCAGTCCTCTGCGGCCAATCCCAAGGTGCTTGGATTGCGTCTTACATCACGCTGGAGTACACAGAGCTTGTATCCAAACTCATCTTCTGCAATACGGGAAGTATAACCATGGAACGTGGACGCGCTTCAACAGCATTCGACTTCAATGCTCCTTTTACGCTTAAGAGCACCCGCGATTTTTTTTCCAGAATTATCTTCAATAAGAGCCTGTTGACCAACGAGATGGTAGAACTTGCTTATGAATACGGTAAGAAAAATTTTGATCCAAGAAGGAGAGACCAGGAGCTTCATTCAGGAACAGAGGAAGGCAGATTTCGCAACAATTCTTACAAGGGTAAGCACATGTCAAATTTTGTCAGCAATCTCAAAATACCAGCACTTATAGTATGGGGTGCGGAGGATGCTGTGCCAGTTGAAAAGGGGTACTGGCTTTACAGTCAGATCAAGGGGGCAGAATTTTGTGTTCTTCCTGACGCTGGCCATCTAGTGTTTCTTGACAGGCACCGGGTCTTCAACTCATTAGTGACGATGTTCGCGAGCGGTGATTAGGGCGAGATGAAATCCCTATTTTTTTTATTTTGATCCTAGTTGAGTTAAACCATTCCTTAGGTTTTTCTAACACCCTGAAGAATTGGAATAGCATTTTTTGCCTTAATTACAATATGGGCTCCAGTCTGGTTGGAAACGCGGCTTGCGTAAAAAATGTTAAAAATTATTTGTGGGTTCTGTTTTACCCAACCGTGTTGATTATAAGGGATGCCTGCATTTTAATGGACTCTAGGAAATGTTCAATATTTACGGATTCATTTGGACCATGTAGATTCTTCCCCTCTGCCGCCAGCCCAAATGCGGTGGGAATACCACTTTTAAGAAGCCACCTCGAGTCACTAGTTGCTTTATGACCAGCCTTGTTGATTATTCTCTTGGGATTAAACTCCCTGTATACCCTTTCCACTTCTGAGACAATGGGCTCAGTTTGTTCAACAAATGTTGACTCAGCCTCGGAAATAACAGTTACTTCAGAAGTGAAATTGCCTGTTTCCACACGTACTCTGTCAAGGTTATCATTCACAATTCCTACAAGATCTGCGGATGTAAATCCCGGGATATGGCGACAGTCTATAATCGCATCACATGTGTCTGCGACCACATTATTCTTCTTGCCTCCATTTATCATATTTACACTTATGGTTATTCCACCAGGTACCACATGATGCGGGTTTACCGGGACTCTCAGCTCCTCAATCCTCTGCACGAATTTGCTCATTAGATAAATCGCATTCAACCCTTCTTCCTTGCGGGAACTATGTGCTGCTTTTCCCTTTATGGATACCTTTACCCATATAAGGCCACGATGGCCTAGCCCTAGGAAGAAAGGTGCCAGTTCGTCTTCAGGTATTCCGTTATGCGTATAGCAGCAATAAGACGGTTTGACGTCCCCGCTTTTCAGAACTGATGCAAGCCCAAGGTTTCCACCATTTTCTTCATCAGCAACAAGCAGAAGAGTCACATTTCCCTTCAATTCAACCCCGGATTCTACAAGATACTTTATAGCTGAGATGTTCGAGGCAATGCCTTGCTTATTATCGGCGGTGCCCCTTCCGTGCAGCCTGCCTTCTGAAATAACTGCGGCGAATGGAGGATGGGTCCAGTCATCAAGATTTCCGACAGGAACCGTATCGAGATGCGAATACAATGCCAAATTAGTGGATTTTGAGATTGCGCTTCCTTCTAATTGAGCCACATAGCTGAGCCTGTTTTCTGCGGGTTCGTAGAATCTGCCTTTGAGGCCAAGAGGCCGTAAGGCGTCACAGACAAAATTTGCAATGTCCTTTTCGTTTCCCTTTCCATTTCCATAGTTTTCACTTTGAATTTTTATCAGTTTCCTGAAAAACTCCAAGGAGTCTTTCTGATGCTGATCTGATAGCTTGTATATTCTATCCTTTGTATCTGATACGTTTTCCATGTAATTACATGGCATGCTTATATATTCTTTATTTTTCCTGTATACCTGATAAATATTACCCTGAAATTAAAATTGAAAAATGGTAAAGGTAGATTGAAAACAGCATCTGTCAAAAGCCAAAATACTCTATTTTAGAGTACTTATTTCCCGCCATCCTTAACTCTGAAGTACTGAAGGATTGAATCATGCGCTATGGCTATTCCCGTCATGAGAGCTTCCTGTGCCTGTGGGGTTATGGCAGAGTCTCTCAGGTTTTCGGAATGCCCGGCAAGTCCTACCGGGCCTATCTTTATGCCCAGATGGCCCGTAGGGATCAACTGGGATACATTTCCAACATCAGAGGAGGCTCTCGGTGGGCGTTCGTAAAATTCTTTGGGAGAAACCACTATGTTTCCTACGTATTTTGTCGCATTCTCGTAATAAATTGAATCAAGCAGATCATTACGCTTCCTCGGTTTCATTTCCGGGGCAAGTGGTTTGTAGTCAAAAGTGCAGGAATGAACCGTTGCTATATTCTTAGCCATTTCTATGGTTCTCTTGAAGATTCCCTGGAGGAACCCATCATCTTCTGATCTCATATCAACCCAGAGTTCTGCTCTGCCAGGGATTACATTTGGAGCACTCCCTCCATCTTTTATGATGGCGCTGAGTACAATCTGATGTTTTCTGCTCAGGAGGCCAAACATCATCCTGAAGTTTGTATAGAAATCCACTGCTGCATCAAGGGCGTTTATGCCTTTCTCAGGCGAGACCGCTGCATGGGCATCTCTGCCATGGAAGACGAATGAGTATCTCATAATCCCGAGGCTGTAATTTCCTACCTCCCACTCATCCACCGGATGAGTTGTGAATACGGCCTTTACACCATCCTTAGCGAGTTCCGGGGCAATTACAACTTTGCTCGATGCATATTCTCCCCTGCCTTCCTCGGCCGGGCTACCGACTATATATAAGGTACCTGATTTTAGTTTCATTACTTCCTCAACAAGTGATGCACCGACACCGAATGCCCATGATCCGAGTATATTGTGCCCGCAGGCATGGCCAATGGGTAGGGCATCATATTCGGCAAATACTGCTACTTTCGGTTCACCCTTTCCTACTTTTGCAAGGAAAGCGGTTTTCATTCCGAGGTAGTTTTCCTCAACCTGAAATCCCCATTTTTTAAGGGCTCCTACGAGCTTAGCACTGCATTTGAATTCTTCACTACCCAGTTCAGGATTAGCGTGAATGAAAGCGGACATTTCCAATACATCATTCTTGACCTTTGAGACCGATTCAGGCAAAGGAAGATTTCTGCTTACTATCTGTTTTTCTTCTTCAGCTAACAGTTCCATTAAAACACCTATAAGTTTAAGTCGTGTTACTTACGATTGCATATTAATTCTTGGATTTATTGCGCAATCTCATAGATTTTATTGACATAATAAAGTTTTTTTTATTATAATGGGCACAAAACAACAACAGTGATAAAACTCCTGGTAAACCTGTTTCATTAATGCGGTTTGAGCATAAAAGTCCAGTACTGCAAGATTCCACTTATTTCAATACTCCAGCTGGTATAAACGGCTTTCAATCATAGTAAGGTACTGATTTTACAAGGTCAGGACT
>JAKAUW010000065.1 GCA_021817455.1 Thermoplasmata archaeon
ATTGTGTTTTTACGGGACAGTAAGTATAAAATGAAGCCTTTAACAAATATATAATCTTTATTGGTTCTTAGTTTTAAAGAGGAGCAAGTAAAAATGAAATATTAAAGCAAGGGAATTTCGGAAATGATGCTTGACAAACAAGAAGGCTAAACTACGCTAACGTCTGAGTGCCAAAACATCATTTGGCATAAACGGTCACTTTTCAATAAAGCATTGGATTCTCAAGTAATTTCACCATTTCCACTTTCATATATTTTTTTCTAACAAATTAAATGAAAAAATAACAAATGATTGAATTTATGGACCGGTGGGGATTTGAACCCCAGGCCTCTTCCATGCCAAGGAAGCGATCTACCTCTGATCTACCGGCCCTTTGCTCTATGGGCAAAAGTGCAAGCCCAGTATTGTAGGTTATCCTATAAATATTACTTCATTCACACAAAGGACTGTTCCAGTTTTTTAATCTCGTCCTCAGACATTGCCCAGCCCATTGAACCTGAATTTTCCCTCACGTGATCCTCATTTGATGCCCTAGGTATGGGAAACACAAAATCGTACTTGCTCATGAACCAGTTAAGTGCAATCTGGGCTGGGCTCTTCCCGCCATGTTTTTCACTGATTTCCTTAAGGACTACTGAAGATCTGGAATCCGGAGAAACGAGCCTGCCGTGCCCAAGCGGATAATATGCTAGCACTGCAATCCTATTTTCCTTGCAGTACGGAATGAGGTCTTTCTCGATGTCCCGGTGGGCAACGCTGAAATTCATCTGAGTGGAGGATATTTCATGTTTCTTAAGGGACTCTGCTGCGAGCTTGGTCTTTTCCAGGCCAAAATTACTGATTCCAATGTTCCTGATCTTCCCCAGATCCATTAGATGCTCCATTGCCCTCATTGTTTCTGAGATATCTCTGAACCTGCTTGGAAAATGCAGTTGATAGAGGTCTATATAATTCAGCCCAAGTTTCTTCAGGCTTCTCTCGCATGATCTGATTATCTTGTCGTAGCTGAAGTGAGATGGCCACACCTTTGTGGCAATGAAGAGTTCCTCACGTTCAAAAGGTTCTATTGCCTTCTTTACCAGGTTTTCTGATTCATAAAGCTCAGCCGTGTCAATGAGATTTATGCCTTGCTCTATCCCCGCCCTTATGGCGGCTACCTTGTTTTCCAGGTTGGTTTGCCTCTTTAGCAACTTAGCAGAAAATATCCATCCGGGATCGTAGTAGGTTCCCATGCCCATCTGTGATACCTTAAACCCTGTTTTTCCAAAGGGAATCCTATCTGTCATGAGCTTTGAAATGCAGCCTTCATAAAAACATATCGGGAAAACAGGTTCCGCATTACCCAGAAACCTGCAATTTCCAGACTGTCACCCCTAAATATTATACCCATCTTATGCCTTATTCTCACTGAGAATGGTAGAGGAACAGCCATTGAACCACAAAGAAACGACTTCTGGGAATGAAATCCTTTCCCAATATACCCTCAATCTTGAAACCGTCACGATAAGGGTGGAAAAAACAGCAGGGACCTCAGAAGTCATTTATACAGTGGAAGAACCAAAACTCAGTAAAAGGGAGCTTGAGGAATTCTTTGCACTCAAGAACGAAATTAATGATTTCCTGCCGGACATTCTTGTCCTCTCCAACGCGGATGGTTTCAACCTCAACAATCTTCTTTCATCGTTTGTGAACCAGAGAAGGCCATGGCTCAAGGGTGAATCAATATTCAAGATTAATTACTACCTAGCCAGGGATTTCCAGGGTTACGGGATCATTGATCCCATAGTGAGGGACCAGAAAGTGGAAGATATCTCATGCGATGGGCCTGATTTACCAATATTTGTCTACCACAAAGATTTTGGTTCCATCAAGACCAATATTTCCTTCCCAAGCGCCGAAAATCTGGATTCCTACATAATACGCCTTGCCCAGATAAGCGGAAAGTCAATTTCAATCAATGCTCCCATATTGGATTCCATCACTCGGGATGGCCACAGGGTACAGGCCGTTTATGGAAGCGAAATATCCAGCAGGGGGCCGGTGTTCACCATGAGGTTATTCAGGGACCGTCCTTTCACCCCTGTGGACCTCATAAAGAGTGGCACTGCCAATCCTGATCTCATGACCTATCTGTGGTTCATGACTGAAGGCCTAAATTCTGCGCTTATAGTGGGGGCGCCCGGAGCGGGAAAGACCTCCACATTGAATTCCATCCTGCTCTTTGCGCCAGCAAACACCAAAATATTCAGCATTGAGGAGACTAGGGAGCTTAAGATCCCTCATGAAAACTGGGTAGCAGCAGAAACCAGGGGGAAGAATACCATTGGAGGCCAGAAAGGTGTGGAGAAACTGAACATGTATGATCTGGTCTCAATGGCAATGAGGCAGAGGCCCACTTACATCGTTGTGGGAGAAGTCAGGGGAAAAGAGACTTATGCTCTCTTCCAGGCAATGGCTACTGGTCATACAACATACTCTACAATACATGCAGATTCCATGGACTCCCTCCTGAACAGGCTGGAAAATGAGCCCATGAACATACCTAGGGTTCTAGTTTCTTATCTGAACATTGTCATTTTTATCAATTTTGTGAGGCTTCAGGGACGGATGGTGAGGAGAGTAACTGAGGTTGATGAGATCATAGGAATAGACGGCAAAACTGACGAAATACTTTACAACCGGGTATTCCGGTATGATCCAACCAATGACACTTTCCATTACGCAGGTACAAGCAAACTCTATGACAGGATAGCTGAGAGAAGGGGGGAAACCCATTCTTCACTTTTAGAGGAGATAAGAAGGCGTTCAGCGCTTCTTTCAAATCTCTCACAGCGGCCTGAAACTGATATCTCAGAAGTGGCCGCAGAGATTAAGAAGAAACACTGGGAATGGGTCAGGGGGGAATAATTTGCTTCGGTTTGGTTCCAAGGCTGCCAAAAAAGAAGAAATGTTCCGGGTGCCATTCTTCAGGCAACTGTCCCTGAAAATCTTCGGCAAATTCTTTAGCCAGAGATTCAACGGAGGGAGCATTGACCTGAATCTCAGAAGGTCAAAACTTGGGCTCAGCAGAGTCGAGTTCTACTCCCGGAGTGCAATGATTCTTGTCATCTCAACTGTTGCTGCCATAGTCCTTGACATTGTACTTGCCCTCACCAAACCGCATCTTGCATTTCTTATATTCGCTGTTACTTTCCTTGTCCTTGCGGCACTTCTCGCAATTCTCCTAGAGACCCCAAACACCATAATCAGGACGCGAAGGAGAAGAATTGATTCCATGCTTACCATCGCTTCGGGCTTCTTTGCAACCATGTCCTCCGCGGACATACCCATAGATATAATTATGAAAGATCTTGGTGAAAGCAGGCAGTATGGGGAAATTTCAAGGGAGGCCAAGTCCATATGGATTAGATCCGAACTCTTCGGCATGGACATTATTTCATCTATCAAGGAGAGTATACGTACTTCTGCATCCCATAAATTTGCGGAGTTCCTCCAGGGCATTGTTACTAGCGTTAATTCCGGTGGAGATCTTAAGCAGTATTTTATTATGAAAGCGTCCCAGTACCAGGGGGAACTGAGCACCCTTATCAAGCAGAACTCAAATTCAATGGGAATACTGGCTGAAAGTTTCGTTACGGTGGCAGTTGCATTTCCCTTAATCCTGCTTATCATGGTTGGAATAGTCGCATTCCTTTCTCCTTCCTCACCCACAGGGCTCATCGCCATAATGATCCTGACAGTTGCCCTGATTATCCCGGTTATACTGGCTTTATTTGGATATTTCTTCAGCAGCACCATGGGGGAAATAGAGCTATGATTAACTCCCGATACGTGGCTGGGCTCTCTGCGTTTATTGCCGTGGCATATTTTGCAGTAAGTGTATCAGTGCTTGGCCACTTTGACCCTAACCTCAGCACTCCCTACTTCACTGTTCCAGTTGCCCTTTCAATATTCATGGTACCAACGGGTTTCGCAAGAAGATCGAGGAATTCAAAAATCGCAGATGCACGGAAAAGAGTCTCAGACTTCCTCAGGGACCTTTCAGAATACACCATGTATGGAACACCACTATCGGAAGCTGTTCTTCTAGTTTCCAGAAACGATTATGGTGCACTGAACCCGGAAGTGAGGTTACTAGTTTCCAGCGTCTCGGTAGGTACACCTGTGGAAGAGGCATTGAGACATTTTGGGGACAGCCTTAAAGATCCCGAGATACAGAGATTCGGCATAATCCTTCAGAAATCCGGGGAATCCGGAAGCAATACGTCTGATGTCATAGCCCTTGTTTCAAGATTCAGTTCGCAGATGCAGCTCCTGAATGAGGAAAGGAATGCCGAAATGAAGAACTACAATCTGATCCTTATTGTGTCATTTGCAGTCTTCCTCATTGTAATGCTGGTAATTGACGTGCGGTTCTTTGATGCAATACACATCCAGAATGCCTCAGGTTTTCTTTTCCAGTCTGCTGGCCCCAGGGTACTGAAGCATATTTTCAATACGGGAATATACGTTGAAGCTATAGGGATTGGCTTCATAATTGGGCTCATAAGAGACAGGAATCTTGTAACTGGTTTCATGGAGACTGGGGCAATGCTCTTTGCCAGTGCAATAATTCTTCTCATATCGGGGGCAATCTGATCATGGCGGAGAAAGAGGAAGATGTACTGGAAAGATACGAACTTTTTGATACGCTCATACAGATCAAGATAGTCGCAGAAGCTTCAACTGTGAAATATGTGGTATCTGAGGAGCGCCCTTACGAATCCGAAAGAAAATTAATAGACTCAATCATCAACAAATACCGGGACGAAAGGCTCAAGGGCTCCACAGACGATTTCAATGAATATGCCAGCAAGAACGGCACATACAAGTCACTGGACAGGAGGGGCCTGTATTTCCTGGACAGGTATTACCTTGGATACGGGATAATTCAACCGCTGATGGTTGATCCCCGAATTGAGGATATCTCATGCGATGGCGCTAATGAACCTATTTTTGTTTTCATAAAAGAGTATGGGCATATCGAGACAAATATACAATTCAACACTGAAGACAGCCTTAACTTCTTCATCAGAAAGATAGTCCAGGATGGAGGAAAGCAGATTTCTGTTTCTGTTCCGGTTGTTGAAACGGCCCTGAGGGATGGGTCAAGAGTATCTGCTTCTCTTGGGCGTTATGTTACCACAAGGGGCCCTAGTTTCTCAATCAGGCGATTCAGGGAAGTGCCCATAAGCCCCATAGACCTGATGGACCTGGGTTCGGTGAATTCCACCGTCCTCGCTTATCTTTGGACCATTATAGACTTGGGCGCCAATATAATGGTTGTGGGGGGCACAGCCACTGGCAAGACTACTTTCCTCAACGCTATACTTAGCTTTGTTTCGCCTGACAACAAGATAGTTACCATAGAGGACACCAAGGAACTCAACCTCATGCATGAAAACTGGATTTCCACAGTAGCCAGGAATTCCCGTATCACATCAGATTCTGATGATTCCGGCCTTTCTAGGATAGACATGTTTGACTTACTGGAATCTGCGCTGAGACACAGGCCAAACTATATAGTCGTGGGCGAAGTGCGGGGACCCGAGACATTTACCGTTTTTCAGGCAATGCTAGCCGGGCGATTTGGCATGGGAACATTCCATGCTGATGACATTGACACATTTATCCACAGGCTGGAGGCAAGACCAATATCCATTCCTAGAACGTTGATCGCATCCCTGAACACTGCTGTGATTCTAGACACGTATTACTCTGGCGGGAAGCTTATGAGGAGAGTCAAGGAGATCGCGGAGATTCTCAATGTTGACCCGGGCACTGGTGAACTTGTTGTTAACATGGTATCCGGCAGGAATCTGGACAACATTAGCCCAGATGCTTTTGACAGCCATGTGTTTCGTGTCATATCTACAAGGGAAGGTATCCCTTATGAAGAAATTGTGAAGCAGATGTCGTTGAGGAAACGGATTCTGGACAGGATGGATAAAGCCGGCATAAGGAGCTTTGACTCTGCCAGAAAAGTATTTGCATTGCTCAAGACCAATGAAAAACTTGTTCTGGAAGAACTGGGCATTCAGTGATTGTTTTCGGGCAGATGGTTTTCCGAATTCTGAGCAGCAGGATGTGCAAAGAGCCTCTTGGATATGTAAGGCACATATATGGTCTGGAGGACTATTGAAAATAGCACAATGAATGACACCACAACAGCTATTGTGGGCCCATACTTCACGAGTTCAGCATTCTGAGGGTTGGAAGAAATCCCAACAGCGTATGGCACGGTTGCCATAACCACAGATACTACCCCCCGCGGCCCGACCATTGAAAAAAAAGTGATTGTCTTCAAGTCTAATGTCCTCTTGTTCTTCCTGAAGAGCGGGAGCAGTGAGCCCAAGACAGCTATGGGCCTCGCCACAAGTATGACCAGAATGGTCATGGCGATTCCTACAAGAGCATATTCGCTCAACTGCAACCTTGTAAGCATGCTTCCAAGAGCCAGGAAAATTATTGCCTGCGCCAGGAATGAAAGGTTTTCCTGGAAGTTCGCCTCCCGGTTCCAGAATATGCTCTTGTCAGAGAAGTTACCCACAATTGCTCCAGTTGCAATTATTGCCGGAAAAGGAGTAAGCCCTGCGGCTTCAAGCGCAGTGAATTCAAGGATCACTATGCCAAGCAGCAGGCCTATGATGAGGTTTTCAAAGTTAAGGAAACGGTTGAGAATTATGACGCTGAAACCCACTATGATGCCAATGAAGGCAGGTATGCTTACTTGGATTATTAAGAAGGCAATTGCGCCGCCTATGACCCCGATGCTGTTAACCAGTCCAGAAAATCCGGAAATATAACTTGAAGTAGGGTCAATAAATAGAATCGCTACTGAAACAAGTATGATACCAATCGGGTCATTGAACAGGCTTTCACCTACAAGTGTTCCCGAGATGTCGTCCTTGATATTGATTCTCTTGAACATCGGGATTAAAGTGGCCGGGTCAGTTGGCGAAATTATGGCCCCGAACAGGAAACCGATGCTGATAGGGGCTCCAAAAATGAGTGAGAATAGGGCTCCACCCACAAGAGCAGTCAGTATTACGCCTACCGTGTCAAGCGATACGATCCTGAGGAGATGCCGCCTTATGATACGGAAATTCATGTAATGGCTTTCGTAGTAAAGGATAATCATGACACCGAGAAGCCCGATGCCCACATTGGCAAACTGCGTGAGGAAACTTGAGGCAAACTGGTCATGGATAATCCCAAGCACAGGACCAAAGAATATCCCAAGAAATATCAGTATGGGGATGTCAGCTACGGCAATTTTACGGGAAATGGGTATAGCAAAGGCTGCTAGAATCAAAATCAAGCTTATTTGCGTAAACTGGTTAATTGCTAATACATCCATTTCTCCCCACTCAATCAGACATTGAAACTGGCATTCTCCTCTTATGTTCAGAGCCCATGTATAGGCCCATTACCCTCTGCTGCTTTGGATCAACTGCCTCCTGCTTCCGGTCAAACAGTGTGACAATTATGTCATCAAGTTCTTCATATGTCATCCCTAGCTCAGATTCGTCAGTCTGCGATTCCCACAGACCTGCTGAGGGCTTTTTGTCGATTATGCTTTTTGGTACATTCAGTTCAGCAGCCAATTCCCTGACATCCCTCTTGAGAAGATGCATAATGGGCTCAATGTCACATGCGCCGTCCCCATATTTAGTGTAATAACCCACCGTGTACTCAGAACGGTTAGTTGTCCCCACAACCATTCCATTGTTCACGTTTGCTAGGTAGAAGAGGATGACCATCCTAGTCCTTGACTTGATGTTGCCAAGCGCTTCCTTCGAGGTTACTCCCAGAAGGGTGCTGAAAGAGCTGACCACAGGGTCTATATTCAAAGTCTTGATGTTAATCCCGGACGCGAACCCAAGAGCTTCCACGTCCCGGTAATCCACCTTCGGCGTGATAGAATCAGGCATAAAATAAGCAAGAATATTGCGTTCTGGAAATGCTTGTTTCAGCAGCATTAATGCAAGGGCACTGTCAATGCCCCCGCTGATTGCCAGTACGGGCGTTCTGTTGCCCATCTCATTCTGCAGAAATGCCGTAATTTTTTCGATTTCCTTCCGAACCTGCATATATGCTGATCAAAACTTTATCTGCGGTTAATAAATAAATATTCCCGCCATAGTTTGTTTGCCGATTTCGCTTGCTCATTGCTTCTGCGATGATATAAGGAAATGATAGCAGTTTCGGGTTGATAACGCCTTAAAACAAACGCTGCAAATTAGTAATTGAATTTTAAGAGACACTGATTATGATATTTGTTTCGTTCTTTCTTCCTTGTATCCCATGGCCTGAAGCAGGTTTGAGAAGATCAGGTGGCTTGTAAGTGAGCCAACCCCTCCAGGAACTGGTGTTATGTACTTCACAATGTCTTTTATTTCATCGAATCTGGCATCGCCAACAATTTTTCCCTTAACAGAGTTGATTCCAACGTCTATTACAATTGAATCCGCCGTAACCATTTCAGATCCGAGGAAACCGGGTTTCCCTGCAGCAACCACTATGACGTCTGAAGATCTGCAGAGTGCCGCGAGGTTTCTAGTCTTGCTGTGACACACTGTTGGAGTGAAGTTGCTGTTTAATAGAAGCTGAGAAAGTGGCCTCCCAACAGTAATAGTTCGATTGATGACTGCAAAAGTGCTCCCTGTTGGTATCTTGAAACTTGACACATATTCCATAACAGCCAGTGGTGTAGCCGCAACCAGGGCAGGCATGCCTGACATCAGCCTACCTAAGTTTTCATAAGAGGCCCCGTCAATATCTTTGTACCAGGGTATCCTGTTTACTAGCGTCTTGTAGTCCAACTGTCCCGGAACAGGGGATTCTATCATTATGCCTTGAATGAGCGGGTCCCTTATCATTTGGTCCAGGTGAGCCATTACATCTTGCGGTGAAGCATCTTCATCCATTGTGATCGCCCGAGTTTC